>JAVVEZ010000040.1:0-31121 GCA_032250895.1 Pseudomonadales bacterium
CCAACGTGGACGTTCAGAAGGCCAGTTCCCAGGGCACCGTAAGGCGCATCACCCAACAAACCCGCTCCGCCTTCATACAGTCCCGCACCAATGTCAACCTGGTGCGCGCCAATGAGCGCTCCCTGATTTCGACGCAAGCTGCGCTGGAAGCCACTCAAACCGGCCTGGAGGTGGGCACCCGCAATATCGTCGACGTGGTCAACGCTCAGAGAGACTACTCCAACGCGCAGCGGGACTACAGCAACAGCATTCTCGACTACGTGCAGAGTGTGGTCGAACTCAAGCGCCAGGCGGGCACGCTGACGCCGAGCGATATTTACGACATCAACAGCTGGCTGGAGCCCTCGCAGCAAACTGCTCAGTAAGGGCTCCGACCTGATTGCGAATGTGTTACGTGGTCTGATTCGTCATCCCGTCGGAATCCAGATCGCGGCTCTAGGAGTCTGTCGGACTCCTGGTCCTGGAACCCCTCCCGCCTTCCCCGCTACAAATTATTGCCGCCAAAGCCCAGGCCCAACAGCCTATAATGGGCTATCATTTGTTTTTTTACATGTGCAGCAGTCCTTCGGCTATTGCCGAGACATTGACCGGGCAGGAGGCAGGGACTTGAAATCTGATACAGGCCACGATTTCAGTATCAAAGACGTGGAAATTCTGGATAATGAGACCTGCTTCGACGGCTTTCTGTCCATCAGCAGAATTCGTCTGCGGCACCGGCTTTATGCCGGAGGCTGGAGCCAGGCATTCAGCCGTGAGCTGATGTGCAGACGACCGGGTGTCGGCGTTTTGTTGTATGATCCGGTTCTGGACAAGGTGGTGCTGGTTCAACAATTCCGTGTCGGTTGTCTTGACGATGAGCAGAACGGTCCCTGGGCCATCGAACTGGTGGCCGGGATAGTGGACGCTGATGAGTCTCCTGAAGACGTGGCAATCCGGGAAGCGCAGGAAGAGGCAAAGCTCGGTATCAGGACTTTGATCCCGGTCTGTCAGTATTACAACAGCCCCGGTGGCAGCAATGAAAAACTCTGGATTTTTTGCGCCGGGGTGGATGCCGACAAGGCCGGTGGCATCCATGGTCTTGCCGATGAGAACGAAGATATTCAAACCCTGGTGATGAGCAGGACGGAAGCGGAGGCGGCCGTTGCCGCCGGCAGGATCAACAACGCCATGAGTATCATCGCCATTCAGTGGCTGGGCCTTAATCTCGAGCGGGTAAAAAGAATGCTGACCAGGGCGTGATGTTGCACCCCGTCATTGTTTGAAGGCGTGGGTTCATCCTGTGGTGAATAGTTGAAAAATTAATGAAGAAGAAAATTTACAGTATTGATTTGAGTGCGCAGATGGCTATCTGTGACGCCAACTATATCCGCATTCTGAAACTCTTGCCCGGGTTTTGGCCCGGCAGCAAAAGGTCTTTGGCGTTTCCGGTGCATGGCCTCGTGGAACCCGGCATTACCCGGATTGAAGTCATAGAGAAATTTACCTATACCAGTACGGTACGGATCAGCCAGAGTACGCAGGACAAAGATTATTATGAGCCGCCGGTGATGCTTGTCAGAATGTATCATGACGCCAGTACGGCGGAGGTGATCACCTACCAGAATCACAAATATTTCAAATCGGTTTATCCCATACCCAATGCCCGGATGTACCATGCGGATGAAAAACAGCAACTTAATCATTTTCTCGCAGAATGGTTGAGTCTCTGTATTGAGAAGGGGCTTTGTGCCGGCAATCCGGTTGGGGAACATTATTTTGTCAGTGCCTGAGGCTCATGCCATCGGCAAGGGTGATTCGAAAAGCGGGTAAGCGGAAAAGCCGACAGTGGTAAAAGACAAGAGCCATAGACGTACAACAGGTCAAAATATCCGGCCCGGTGTTGACGGTGGCCCCATCAGGCTGATTCAGGTAAGCGATACCCATTTGTTTGCCAGTCCTGAAGGGCTGATGGTGGGTATGAAATCGGATGAGGGGTTTCAGGCAGTCATTGAGTCGATCCGGCAACAGCAAAAGCACATTGATATTGTCGTTTGTACCGGAGACATCTCTCAGGATGCGAGTGTTTCAAGTTATCTCAGGTTTGATCAGACAATTTCCTCGCTGGGTGCGCCGCATTTGTGGATACCCGGAAACCATGATGCTCTGGATAACATCAGGCAGGCGATCGGCACGGATTCCTGCGGTCTCGATAAAAGGCAGCGGCTGGCAAACTGGGAGTTGCTGATGCTGGATACCTGCGTGGAAGGAATGATTCATGGTCACCTGAGTGAAGCTGAGCTGATGTTTCTCGACAGACATCTTGAACAACAGACACAGCGTGCCGACATTCCGCCGGTAGTGATTTGTCTGCATCACAATCCGCTGCCGGTCAAGGCACGCTGGTTACAGAAACATGCCTTGCAGAACAGTGAGGAATTTCTGGCAATTCTGGATAAATACACGCATGTGAAATGCGTCCTGTGGGGGCACATACATCAGGAGTTTGACGAAGTCAGGAAGGGAGTGAGAATGCTGGCATCACCGTCAACCTGTGTCCAGTTTCATCCGGAAAACAATCTTTTCGCGCTGGATGATCAAAATCCGGGCTATCGCTGGCTGGACTTGTTCCCCGACGGCCATCTGCAAACCGGCGTAGTCCGGGTGAGCGACAGGACCTTTGATATTGATTTTTCCAGTGTTGGCTATTAACCTTGCCGGGCCTGTGCGTGCAGAGACGGCCCGGTCCTGCAGCGATGTTCCCAGGTTTGCTTGCCTGACATGACAAAACCCAAGATCGGCATCATTTATATCCATGGCTTCAACAGCTCGCCAGCTTCCGAAAAAGCGCAGGCGCTCGTGCGCTATTGCCGGGAACGGGGTCTTGCTGACCGTGTCATGGCACCACAAGTGGCAAGCATGCCTGCGCTTGCGCTGAAACAGCTGGAAACGCTCATTCAGCGCGCCATTCATCCGGTTGGCCTGCTGATAGGGAGTTCGCTCGGTGGTTACTATGCAAGCTACCTTTCAGAGAAATATGACATCAAGACCGTGTTGCTGAACCCGGCCGTAGCACCTCATAAAAGTCCTGTTAAACGCTTTCTTGGCAGGCAAACCAATCCCTATACCGGTGAGACTTACGACGTGACACCTGAATACATGAACGTTCTTGCAGGCCTGGAAATCGACCAAATCAAAAAACCGGAAAATTTCTTGCTCATGGTACAAACCGGCGATGAGATTCTTGATTATCGGCAGGCTGTCAGTAAATATGCGGGCGCACGTCAGATCATCCAGCAGGGTGGAGATCACAGTTTTGAGGGCTTTGAAGACATGTTGCCGACGATAGCCAGGTTTGCGGGTTTGCTTTCCTGATGCCATTGCGAAGCCTGAGGTGCCCTTGCATCGGTTCACCAGCCGTTTATAGAAATTTTTGATATGAGCAGAGAATACAACGCAGATTCAATCGAAGTCCTGACGGGTCTGGATCCGGTCAGGCGCCGCCCTGGCATGTATACCGACACCAGCCGACCCAATCATCTGGTGCAGGAGGTTCTGGACAACAGTGTCGATGAGGCCCTGGCGGGTCATGCCAGAAGCATCACGGTGACGCTGAACAAGGATGGCAGCGTGGAGGTCAGTGATGATGGCAGGGGGATGCCGGTGGATATCCATCCGGAAGAGCAGGTTTCAGGTGTCGAACTGATTCTGACCCGTCTCCATGCAGGCGGTAAATTTTCCAACGAAAACTACCAGTTCTCCGGTGGCTTGCACGGGGTGGGTGTGTCCGTGGTCAATGCCCTGTCCAGTTACCTGGAAGTCATTGTTCGCCGCGACGGCAATGTCTATAAAATGACCTTCAGTAATGGTGAAAAAACTTCGGAGCTGGAACTTATCGACACGGTAGGCAAGCGCAATACCGGTACCACGGTAAAATTTCTTCCGGATGCAAAATATTTCGATTCGCCAAATATTTCGATAAACAGGCTGGTACATGTACTGCGGGCCAAGGCGGTGTTGTGCCCGGGCTTACAGATGGTTTTTGTTGATAATACGGTCAGCGCCGATAAATCCCAGAGTAATGAATGGTATTTTGAGGATGGCCTGGCCGATTATCTCATGCAGTCCACAGTCGGATATGAAAAAATTCCAGCGACCCCCTTTGTCGGCAGTATGAAAGGAAATGAGGAAGCCGTCGACTGGGCTGTGCAATGGTTGCCGGATGGAGGAGAGATAATTGCCGAGAGTTATGTGAATCTCATTCCAACCATGCAGGGAGGAACCCATGTCAATGGTTTTAGAACAGGCCTTCTTGAAGCGGTAAGGGAATTTTGTGAATTCAGAAATTTGCTGCCCAGAGGCATTAAACTCAGCTCTGAGGACATTTGGGAGAGATGCTGCTTCGTGCTGTCGGCAAAGATGATGGACCCGCAGTTTTCCGGTCAGACCAAGGAAAAACTTTCCTCGCGCCAGAGCGCCGTGTTTATTTCAGGCGTGATCAAGGATGCCTTCGGCCTGTGGTTGAATCAACACACTGCCGAGGCAGAGATGATCGCGGAACTGTGTATTGAGAATGCACAGAAGAGACTGAAGGCAAGCAGGAAAGTGGACCGCAAAAAAATTACCAGTGGTCCGGCCTTGCCGGGCAAGCTGGCAGACTGTTCGACCCAGGATGTTTATGCCGGAGAACTTTTCCTGGTGGAAGGGGACTCCGCCGGGGGTTCCGCCAAACAGGCAAGGGATCGGGAAACCCAGGCCATCATGCCACTGCGTGGAAAGATACTGAATACCTGGGAAGTGGATTCCAATGAAATTCTGGCTTCCCAGGAGGTGCACGATATTACGGTGGCCGTAGGGGTTGATCCGGGTTCGCTTGATTTGAGCGGTTTGCGTTATGGAAAAATTTGTATTCTTGCCGACGCGGATTCGGACGGCCTGCACATTGCGACCTTGCTCAGCGCGCTTTTTGTCAGGCATTTCCGTGCCTTGGTGGAAGCGGGACATATTTATGTTGCGATGCCTCCACTGTACCGTATCGATATTGGAAAAGAAGTGTTTTATGCCCTCGATGAAGATGAAAAGAACGGAATTCTGGATCGCCTGGTGGCAGAAAACAAAAAAGGAAAGCCGAATGTTCAGCGCTTCAAGGGGCTGGGTGAAATGAACCCCCTGCAACTGCGGGAGACGACCATGAACAAGGATACCCGTCGTCTGGTGCAGTTGACTGTCAACAAGTATGATGAGACCAGTGAATTGCTGGATATGCTGCTGGCGAAAAAGCGTTCGCCCGACAGAAAGGAATGGCTTGAAGAATTTGGCAATCTGGGGAACCTGTGAATAATCCGTCATCCCGGCGGAAGCACCACATCGTCCCCGCGCAGGCAGGGATACAGAAACAACAAGGCAAGAGGCGGTTATGACAGACAGCGTTACATTGAATGAAGATGGAATGGAACAGATTGCACTGAGCAAATTTGTTGAACAATCCTATCTTAATTATTCCATGTACGTGATCAACGACCGGGCACTGCCGCATATTGGCGATGGCCTCAAACCGGTGCAGCGCCGGATCATCTATGCCATGTCGGAGCTGGGTCTTAAATCGACGGCCAAGTTCAAAAAATCGGCACGTACGATCGGTGATGTGATCGGCAAGTTCCATCCCCATGGTGACTCAGCCTGCTATGAAGCCATGGTGCTGATGGCCCAGTCTTTTTCCTATCGGTACCCTCTCGTGGACGGCCAGGGCAACTGGGGGTCGCCGGATGACCCCAAGTCCTTTGCAGCCATGCGTTACACGGAATCGAGATTGCAGCACTATGCCGAGGTTTTGCTCTCGGAGCTCGGGCAGAGCACGGTTGACTGGAAACTGAATTTCGATGGTGAATTGAGTGAGCCTGAAATTCTGCCTGCCCGACTGCCAAATGTGTTGTTGAACGGTGGTAGCGGTATTGCCGTCGGGATGGCTACCGACATTCCTCCCCACAATCTCAGGGAGGTGGCGGCCGCCTGTGTTCACCTGCTGGAAAACCCGGATGCCGATATTGATGCGATCTGTGATTTCATTCAGGGGCCGGACTACCCTACTGCCGCCGAAATCATCACCCCTCGCCGGGAAATCGCCGAGATGTATAAAACGGGCCGGGGCGCGATCCGGTGCCGGGCTGTTTATGGCCGGGAGAATGACGATGTCGTCATTACGGCATTGCCCTATCAGGTTTCCGGTGCACGGGTGCTGGAGCAGATTGCCGCGCAGATGCAGAAGAAAAAATTACCGATGCTCGTCGATTTGCGGGATGAATCGGATCATGAAAATCCCACCCGTATCGTACTGGTACTGCGCTCCAACCGGGTTGATGTTGAAGCCGTCATGGCCCATCTGTTTTCAACCACCGAGCTGGAAAGAAGTTATCGCGTCAATTTCAACATGATCGGAATCAATGGCCGGCCCAAGGTCAAGCCATTGCTCGACCTGTTGAAGGAATGGCTGCAATTCAGAACGGTGACGGTAAGGCGCCGTCTGCAGCACCGGCTGGATAAAATATTGGCGCGCCTGGATATTCTGGATGCCTTGTTGGTGGCTTATCTGAATATTGACGAAGTGATTAAAATCATTCGTTTTGAGGAAAAGCCGAAAGATGTACTGATGGCCCGTTTTTCCTTGTCGGATCGTCAGGCAGAAGCGATTCTTGAGTTGAAACTGCGCAACCTTGCCCGACTCGAGGAGATCAGGATCAGGGCTGAGCAGGAAGAGCTGGCCCAGGAAAGAGAACAACTGGAGAAAACCCTGGCTTCGGCATTGCGCCTCAAAAACCTGATCAAGACGGAAATCAAGGCAGACGCCGAAACGTATGGTGATGACAGGCGCTCCGAACTCGTGGTCAGGGCCGAAGCCCAGGCTTTCAGCGAGACAGAGTTGTTGCCCACCGAGGCCCTTACCGTGGTTCTGTCCCAGGCGGGATGGGTGCGGGCAGCCAAGGGCCATGATGTGGATCCGGCCGGGCTTTCCTATAAGTCCGGGGATGGGCTCAAGTTTTTTGACAAGGGCAAAAGCAACCAGAATGCCATTTTTCTGGATTCCACTGGGCGCGCCTATTCCCTGCCTGCGCATGTTCTGCCTTCTGCCCGCGGACAGGGTGAACCCCTGACCGGCAGAATAAGCCCGCCTTCGGGTGCCACTTTTGAAGGGCTGATGATCGGGGATGCGTCCGAATACTGCCTGCTTGCCTCCGATGCCGGTTATGGCTTTGTCACCAGGCTGGAAAACCTGATTGGAAAGAACAAGGCGGGCAAGGCCGTGCTGAATCTGCCGAAGGGCGCCCGGGTCCTGGCCCCGGTCCGCATCAGGGATCTTGCGACGGCGGAGGTCGTCGGTATCAGCAATGAGGGCAGAATGCTGGTGTTCAATCTGAGTGAGCTGCCCGAGTTGGCACGCGGCAAGGGCAACAAGATCATCAATATACCCAGCGCCCGGGTGGCGGACAGAATCGAATATGTGGTTGCGATCGAGGTGCTGGGACCTGAAGATACCCTTACCATCCATTCCGGGAAGCGTTTCATCAATCTTAAAATGACCGATCTGGAATATTACCGGGGAGAGCGGGGAAGACGGGGCAACAAGTTGCCTCGCGGCTTTCAAAAGGTTGATAATGTTCAAATCAACGTAGCAAGTAAATAACCGGGGCTCAATTCCATCGTAAGCGTAGGCATCAGTAGTCAGGGAATGTCTAGGTCAGCAGCCGGATTATTGCTCATAACAGTTCTTTTACTGGAGGCTGGGCAGGTTTTTGCGCAGGAATCGAGGGGCCTGCTGGAAGAGATTCTGGTCACCGCCCGCAAGCGCAGCGAAAACAGCCAGAGCATTGGCCTTTCCATGGCGGTTTTTGACGCCGACGCACTCAAAACCATGAACCTGAAAAGCCTGCCGGACGTCAGTAGTGCCATTTCCAATGTTGAGCTTTTTGAGGATTTCAGCGGTGCCGGCTTGCCGACCTGGATTATCCGCGGGGTCGGACTTCAGGATTTCAATACCAACAACACACCGACGGCAGCGGTCTATGTGGATGAGGTCTACCAGACGTCGACAGTGATGGGTACTGTCGGCCTGTTTGATGTCGAGCAGGTTGAAGTTCTGAAAGGTCCCCAGGGGGGGCTCTACGGCCGCAATACCAGCGGCGGCGCGGTTCTGCTTAAAACCAGGCGCCCGGAACTCCAGAGCAACTCGGGTTATACCGAGCTATCCTACAGCCGCTGGCAGAACCTTGCCGCGGAAGGCGCCGTGAACGTGGGGCTCACCGACAGCACAGCGCTGCGCGTGAGCGGCCGCTCACTGAGCAGTTCGGGTGCCTGGCAAAAAAGTGTCGTCGACAACAAGGCCCATGGGGAAAAGGATCTGTGGGATGTTCGTTCCTGGTTCACGTTTCAGCCCTCCGACAATTTTACGTTTGACTGGAAGATACAGGGGGGCCGGGACGATTCCGAAATTCAGCTGGGGCGCTCGGTGGGCTTATATGCGCCCAATGGTGGATTCTGCCAGGCCGTTCTCGAGGGGCGCCGCGACGATGAAAACTGCCTGAACTGGGCCGGGGTCAATCGTTCGCTGCTGGGCTTGCCGTTTGAACCAGCGGCCTCTCAACGCAACGACGGCTCCCTGGTTCTATCTGACCCGATAAACCAGCAAAAAAACAATTATCTGAGCAACACCTTCTTTATCAGCCAAAAGGTAGTCGGCGCCACCTTTTTCTCGATCAGTTCTTTCGATCGCTTTGATTATGGTGTGGATCTTGATCTCGATGGCAGCAGAGGAGAATTTGCGCACCGCCTTTCAAGCAGTGATATTGAAGTGCTATCACAGGAGTTCAGGTTGGTCTCCGATAGCAATGAGCGTCTGAACTGGTTGCTGGGTCTGAGCTATAACGATGAAAAATTCAAGGAGCGGCGGGATTTTTTATGGCGTGATAATTTTTTGGTGGTACAACAATTGGGCTTTGAGCAGGCCAGGCTCGCCTACAATCAGACTACCCGCTCTGCAGCTGTGTATGGCAGTCTGGATTATGAGATAAGCCCGAGATGGTCATTGAATGCCGCCTTGCGCTACACCGATGAAGACAAGACGTATAAAAATGGCAGCCTGTCCGTTCCCGTAAACCCTCCGGTTTTTCTCTACCGAGATTTAAAAAGACAATACAGCCTGGGCAGTCACTGGTCAGGAAAGGCCGGATTGGAATGGACACCGCGCGATGGCATGCTGGTTTATGGCACTCTCTCCCGGGGCTTCAAATCAGGAGGATTCTTTGGCGGTTTCCCGGATGTGGCGGAACAGGTAAGTCCCTACAAGGAAGAAAAGATCACGGCTTACGAACTGGGAATCAAACGTGACTGGTTTCGGCAATCCCTGCGCCTCAATGCGTCGGTTTTTTATTATGACTATCAGGATGTCCAGGGTTTTGTAACAAGCATTAACTCATTGACCAATACCCAGATAGATGTATTGACCAATCAGGGAGATGCCGAACATGCAGGGGCTGAAGTCGAATTGGTGTGGGCGCCGGTTGAAGGTTTGAGCCTGACGGGTAACATCAGTTATCTGGATGCACGCTTCAAACGTTCTGAAATTTTTTCCAGAAATATTGATGGCATTTTGCTACCAATCGAAGGCAGGCGTCCTTTCGCGCCTGAATGGAGTGGTGCTTTTGCTGTAAACTATGTCACCACTATTGCAGAGAATTACCGGATGACCGGCAATCTCAATTACCATTACCGTTCCGAATTTTCAGGCCGTCTCACATCCCCCGCAGACCGGGCCGTCAATCGTCTGCCAGGTTATGGTCTGCTGGGCGCACGCCTTGATTTATCTAGGGTTCAGGACGATTGGAGTCTTGCCCTGTGGGCCAAAAACATCCTCGATAAAAGTTATTTGAACCGCATAAAAAGCGACGGTTTGAGAAGTTATATCGACCTCTTTGGAGAGCCGAGAAGCTTCGGAGCCTCGCTCTCTTATCAGTGGTAATGGGCAGGATTTGAATTTGGATTCCATAGGCAGCCGGTGAAGCACTCCCGTGAAGTTATAAAACACTTGTTATATTTCTTTACAAGTTATTAATTCTTAATTGAAAATAATATCTGCTAGAATCGAACGGTCCGGGCATGAATCAAATGGTCGGCCTTCCCGTCAGATATTGAGAAGGCCTGGTTACTGTTGGATCAGCCGTTTTTGACCCATTATTTGGTGTCATAAAGAATAAGCCTGGAGCGTTTATAACATAGAAACCAGAGATTCTTTGCTCATCAGCTATCACCGGAGGGATTCCATGCCGCACTTTAATCATCATGCTGTCGCAAAAACGCCAGTTTCCCGTTCTTATTTGCCCAATATCGCGCATTTGTATACGGCTTTTGAGCAGTCTGAAGAGGAACTGCGCTTATCAAAACTGAACAAGACCCTGGCTGAACAGTGTGGCAGGGAATACCGGGTCGATTTCCATTATGGAAATCAGGTGAACTTGCTGGATGATGCGGTTTTGCTGGATCTGGCGGATTGCTACAAGAATGTGTTCAATGAAAGTTGGGGCGAGAACTGGACAATTCAATCTGCTCTCAAGGAGATAAAAGCCTGCCTGCTGCCGGATCCTGAGCGTACGCCGGTGATCAGTTTGTTATACAAGGATGAAAAAATAATAGGGTTTTGCTGGGCATTCATAATAGAAACCGAAACCCTGAAGAGCGAGAATACCCCTTTTTCATCATCGCAGCTGAAACGACATGAAAGTGTCGAAGTAGCCAGATACTGGCTCAATGAAGTGGGTAAAAAGAAAAGGTTCATCACCATCAGGGAGCTTGGTGTGATAAAGGAGTTTCGGCAGGACAAGGCCCCCTTCCTGTGTCTGCCTATCTTTGACAGGGCTCAGGATTCCGAGTGCAGTGTCATTTTTTTCAGGACAAAAATATCAAGCAAGGCCTTCAAATGGAGCCTTGGAGTGGGTTTCGTACCGCTCCAGTTTTTTATGGTGGATGGACTGTTGCTGATGCAGGGTAGTATCAAATATGCAATAAATCTGCTCAATGGTCTGCTGGGAGGCAGTAAAAGAAAAAGCCAGCACATGATCGTGTCAAACATCAGCAGATACTTATGTCAATAGAAAATTTTTTTATAATGGTTATTCAGAGGTTCCTTAGGGTTATCGGTTGGTAAAAACGTGAATTATTTTTTTTTGCTGAATGCCGCTATTCTGTTTTTTCTTGCGGGATATTTGTATGTTAAAAAGAAAGAAAGATTAACGAAAGTTTTATCGATTTTTAATATTGGGCTTGGGCTTTGGAGTATCTTTGTTTTTTTGACACAGGAGCTGCCCAATCAGATAAATGTTGATCTGATTGCCAGGCTGCAGCTTATTTCGGTCATGATATTCGTAAATGGAATTTATTATTTCTGTTCTTCCTATCCCTATCAAAGAAAAAATCAGAAATATTTGATAACCATTGTCTTGTTTGTTTTCTTTTGCGTGGCTTTCCTTTTTACTGATTTTGTTACACAGGCCAGGGTGGAGAACAATCAGGTTGTTTATACCGATAATCCGGCAGGGCTGACCCTGTATGTGGTTTATATAGCCGCTCTCGGGATATCGGCATTGGCCTATCTCGTTTTCAGTTACAAGGCCTATCCAGATTACCGGCCAAGAATAAGATACCTTTTCATAGGTCTTGGCTTATTTGCAATTTTTGGGATTGGCTGCAACTTGATACTACCTCTGTTTGGGGAGTACCGGTTCCTTGCCTTGGGGAGATTAAGCAGTATTTTCCCGGCTTTATTCTTCGCCTATGCCATAACGAAACATGAATTCATGGATGTGGCGGTCATAATAAACAAAAGAAATTCATGGATTTTGGTTTTTGTTTTCATTGTTTTCAGCTATTTCATTGCCTACGAATCAAGCCAGGACAGCCAGTCTCTCGGTTTTATCGCAGCCATGTTGCTGGGTTTGTTCTGGGCGGCCTTCGCAGCACCTTTTCAGAATTTTCTGCTGACAACGGCAAACAGAAAGTTTGTCAGAGGCTGGTATGATACCGAAAACCTCATCTCTGAAATTTCCAGCCAGATTACAGTGGAAAAAAGCAGGCAGGAAATATTCAAAATCATCAGAAACATACTTGATGAGGGTTTTCAGCTCGAGCGGAGTCGGATTATCGTGGCTGAACGATCAGCTGATGGAAAACTTCTGCATTATATCAGTATGGATAAATCCGGAAAACTGAAGCAGATGCCGTCACAGTCCGACCAGATCGTTTCGGAATATTTCAAAACCAAATCCCTTCCTGAATTTCTTGAGGACGTTGATGCCGGTGTCAAAAACTATCTTTCCGGGCAGGGCTATAAATTGTCACGGCAATGTGCATTGATTCCATTTCATTCGCCCGACTATCTCGAAGGCATCATTATTCTGGGTGAAAGAAGTAATCAGGTTCCCTATGCCGGGCGCGACATAAAATTCTTTGTTCGGCTGGTCAATTATATGTCGGCCATTCTGTATCGCTTGACGCCCCTCGAAAAACTCGAAAAGCAGTATTTTGATAACAAGCAGCGTCTGCATGAAGCCGAGATTCAGTTGATTCGGGCACAGAAAATTGAAGCCATTGTTCATGCCACCAGGCAGTGTCATCACGAGATCAGGACGCCATTGAACATCATTCGTCTGGGCATCGGGCGGATCAAGGGTATGGATGATCTAGAGGCATATCGAAACATAGCCAGTGAAGAGATCAATCGCGCGCTGGAGATAGTTGAAGAGACGCTGACCATTACCGATGTAAGCAAGGCGACCATCGACAGATACTCAAGTGTTGACGTGAATGAAGTATTGAGGCGTTGTTCCCGACTTGTTGATGAAACCCGCTATACCCAGGTGCTTGCCCTACAGGATTTGCCCAGAATAAAGGGTATCTTCAGCGACTTGCAGGTGGCGGTTACCAACCTGATCCATAATGCCCTCGATGCCATGCCCACAGGGGGCATGCTGGAAATAAGGTCCTCTCTGTCTGCCGGAAACATCATCATCGAGATCAAAGACAGTGGCGTGGGTATTGCAGAACATCTGCGGTCACGGGTCTGGGAACCCTATTTCAGTGGTCAGGAGAGCAGCGTGGGGAATTCGACGGCGGGCCGCGGCTGGGGGCTGACCATCGTCAACAGGATAGTGACTGAACACAGGGGTACTGTGAATTTTGTCAGTCAGGTGAACGAAGGGACGACCTTTACCATCAGTTTGCCAGTAGATTAGTGTCTGCCGGATTGTTTGCGGAATTCTTCAATCCAGCGGGAGCGCTGTTCCACCAAGAGCTCTCGCAGGATCTCGGCCTCCTTGTTGATAACGATGCGTTTGAGAACGTTGAGCAATTCGGCTTCCTCAAAGGGTTTCAGCAGATAGGCCGAGGCCAGCCCCAGCGTGGAGTCCTCCGCGAGCATCCGCCGATCCGAATCGCCATACGCAGAAATGATGACTACCGGAATATGGCGCTTGAAAGGACTTTTGTTTTCTTTTTCCCTGAGCAGGGTCAGAAATTGTTCCCCGTGCATCCTGGGCATCTGCCAGTCCAGCAGGATACAGGCTATCTTGTTGGACAGAAAATCAAAGCCCCGTTGATGCATGGTGAGAATTTCGAAGGCGTCATAGCCATTGTAGGCTGTCAGGGCACGGTAAAGGTCGGTTTCGTTGATGATCTGGGTGATCAGCTTTGACTGTCGCTCATTGTCTTCGACAACCAGAATCAGAGGCTTGTCATCGCCAGTAACTTTGCGGGAAAAAAGACGCATATTTGATATCATTTTGACATCATGACTGGCGGCTCGTTCTCGTTGCTATTGTCTTTTTGTAGACATAGACCGGGCCGTCAAAAAGGCCGGTGAGCACCATGGGTGGGACAACAAGCAGCATCAGAAGAGTGTTGATGAAAAGCCGTAATATCGGAAAAGGCTCGGCAGGGTAGTCTTTTTCCAGTTGTTGCCTTGTATACTGTGCATATTCCACTGGCTTGCCTTTGATCTGGGCGGCCCAGATATTGGAAATATATTTCCGGTAGCTTCTTTGAGGATATTTTTTCCAGAGTTTCAGTTGCAGGCGATTGATGGAAATCCAGTTTTCATAAACGGCAAGCAGCTTGAAGAACATCCCTGCGACAGCACCATAAAAAAGACTCCAGAGTGCGGCCAGGGGATAAAAGAGTATATCGGGGCTATTTCTCAACATTGCGGTCATCCTTGCATGCGGTCATTGGGCCGAGTATACACCAGCTTATAAAAACGCAAAATATTATCTTGAGAATTTGAAAAGTTATTTTGGCGGGCATTCATTTTCATGAAACCAAACCTGAAGCGAAACAAACTCTACCTGTTCCTGGTATATGTGGCCATTGCCCTGTTTTATCTGGAATTTGTTGCCGATCGGCAACAATCGCAACTGCCGGCCCTGCTGGCGTTGATTTTTCTGATGGTCGTCAGCCATGAACCTTTTTCCAGGGCAATCGACCAGGCTACAGGCTTCCTGGCCGCAGATAAGGTATTGCAGTTTTTCCAGGTTTTTGTTGATCTCAATGCCAGGATGAACAATTTTCTCCAGGTCGATCAGGTGCTGATGCTGGTCAGTGACACGCTCAAGGAAAAACTACAGGCAAGCAAGGTTATCTTTTTGATCAATAAAGAGTTTTCAACCATACAGTCTACGGCTCCTGATCAGGAGAAGAATAATGGCAAAATGCTATTAAAGCCCTGGCCGGATGCAAATCAGGGTTATGCGTTTCTGAACTCTGGGTTTGAAAAGGTCTTGCTTGAGAATGCCGGTGTCGTGACGGCCGATGATGGCAATATGATATTAAACCCCGTGTTTGCGGAGACCGGGACAGGGCTCTTGATTCCAGTCATTCAAAATGGACAGATTTTGTGCGTGATGCTGATCGCCAGACAGAATGTCAGGGCACAATATAATGAGCTCGATTGCCAGATGTTTGAATATCTGGCCAACCAACTGGCGATCATTCTTGATCGAATAAGAGTTTATGAAAAGGTCATGCATAAAACCGTGATGGATCATGCGGAAAAAATGCAGGTCATGCAAAGTCTCAGTGCCAATATCGCGCATGAAATGCGAACTCCCCTGTCAGGGATAAGGGCCAGTATCTCAGGCCTGGAAACCTATCTGCCGGACCTGATCAGCGCGTATCACTTTGCCCGGACTCAGCGCCCTGGCGATTTTCAGATCATCCGGGAGAATCATCTCAGTACCCTGCGGGCGATGCCTGATCGCATCAAACTGATGATTGACCAGGCCAATGCCGTGATTGATATGCTGTTGATGAACCTGCGGGATAATTCCAGGGACAAAAAGCAGTGCAGTGTATGCTCTGCTGCCGCCTGCATCGAGCAGGCCATCGACAGATACCCTTTCAAGACCGGCGAAAGAAACAAAGTGGAACTCATGCTGGCTCAGGATTTTCAATTCATGGGAGTTGAAAGTCTGTTTATCTATATCATTTTCAATTTGCTGAAAAATGCCCTTTATTCACTGCGGGCGGCCCAGCATGGGGAGATCAGCATCCGCCTGGAAAGAGGGGCGCACTTCAATCACCTGCTGTTTCGGGATAGCGGTGAGGGTATCGAAGCTGGAATCATCGATAAGATTTTTGATGGTTTTTTTACCACCAAGGAGGATGGTACCGGGGCCGGTCTTGCTTTCTGTAAAAGAACGGTGATCAGTTTTGGCGGCGAGATCAGCTGTGAGTCCGTATTGGGGCAATACACACAGTTTCGTATTTCCCTGCCGGTGATCAATGCACAACCTCATTAATGGAGCAGTTGGCCTGCAGGAAGTCGGCGTAGGCGATAATGCTCTGCTGGTGAACAGAGGCAAGGTGCTCGTCAGGGATGATCGTGGTATGAAAGGTCCTGCCGGCGGCAATGGTGTAGCCGGGGAAATAGCTGTCCTTCCAGGCCCTTATCCTGGGATCCTGCGCGCCGCTGAAAGAGTCCTGGTCGTCGAATGAAGGAAGCAATTTCCCATCCCTGACGGCCCGCAACAAACTTGCCGGAGCCTTCGCTCTGCTCAAGGCCTGATAATGAGTGGCCAGGGCGTCTGGGGTATAGACCAGCAGGCAGCTTTTTTCTCCTTTGGCGTCTACCATCAGAAAGCCGGCGTGAGGTGTGTCAATCATGTAGTATTCCACGCACTGCAGTTTGGCTCGCAGCTCCTTGAAAAACGTCTGAAAGTCGGCGTCTATCAGGAAGGCATCATGATTATTGGCCAGAATGGGATCCGTGATCAGTTTGTAACTGCTGCTGAAATACTGTTCCTGGAAACAGGCGATGGCTGAATTCAGGCGGGTTTTGAGCCTCGGGTCATGTTTGTCGATAAACTGATCGATCAATTGCTTGTTGAAAGCCGTGACGGCAAGTTCCATGTCCGCCTGCCCGGTCAGCAATATCTTTTTGATATAGGGATTCTTCACTGACATCAGAAATTCAAGACCGTTCATTTCCGGCATCGAGTAGTCGACGATCACCGTTGAACAGGTCTGAAAACGGGCACCGTTGAGCACTTCGAGATGTATTTTATTGATGTCGATATGAGAGAGCGCGTCAGATTCGGCCGGCCCGGTTTTATAACTGCTGTAGCAGCGTTGCAGAAATTGCACCTGTTGGTGGGCGCTATTGACATATTCGAGTGCGCTGTGGGCCGATTGAAACAGCTTGTAACTGAGATCACGTCTAAGCATCAGACTGACGCCCTCGAGGAAGTCCGGGTCGTCGTCAAGCAGGACAACCTGGGTGGGGAAGTAAAAAGGATGTCCGACTTTTATATTTGATTCCAATGCTGGCTGCTCCAGGTTGTTCAGTGCTGATTTTCGTTCAAATCCGTTTTATTGGGTGGATGACCGGATGCGCGATCAGGCCTGTCGTCAGAATCCGCTTCAGCAAAGCTGTCGGGGCCGCGGTCCTGGTATCGGGCCAGGATGTGCCGGGCCTGGCGTTCGAGTAATTCCTGATAGGCGCTCGTGTTGTCATCGTTGAGAATATAGGCTATTGAAGCGGTGTTGTCAGGTGGCAAGGTGATTTCAACGCTGTTCCGGGTGTGCAGTCGTTCTTCCGCCCCGGCGTGCAGGAAGGTGGCTTCACTGATCAGCACCTGAGCGGGCCTGGATAGTTCGCTGAGATGGCGGCTGATGGCTGTGGTTTTGCCCAGGATGAGTTCCGGCCTGGAGCCGCCCTCAGAGGGAGAGAAGATAAAAATGTCGCCGGTATGTATGCCCAACCTGAAATCCAGTGACTGGGCGCCCTCGGCATGATGCCGCCGCTTGATTTTCTGTATCAGTTTGAGAAATAACTGGGCGCAGCAGACGGCATTGAAAGCAAAATCCCCGGACGCGTGCTGTGCTTCGAATGTGAGCAGCACCGCAGCGCCGGAGAGATGCTGGATATGACCGCCGTAGAGCCTGCCGGCCTGCTGGATGATCAGATAAAACTCGTTGAGCAGCTCGTCCAGTGTGCGGGGATGCAGCAGCTCAATGACGGTGTTCATATCGGTGACCGTGATGACCAGGACACTGGCTTGTCGCCGCAGAGGCAGGTCCATGGCATTTTCCCCAGGCTCCGGGCTCAGATAGGCCGCTTCCTGGCTCAGTTGGGGCATGAGCTCGTCTGCGGCTCTTTGCAGTTGGGCGATTTCATCGCTGCGGCCAGGGTCGATCTGGATCTTGGCATCTGCCGGGTGCTGCAAGGCCTCAAGCAGGTTCAGCAATGGGGATGTCAGATGGTGGCCAAGAGCATGAGAAGCGGTAACTGCCAACACCAGGCCAAGTCCCAGAATGAACCAGAAATACCGGAAAGTGCGTTGGAGATTTCGTTCTATTCCGGTGATATCGAGATTCAGACGAACCGTTCCGGCAATGGAATCCTGCAGGGATATCTGAGCGGTATAGGATGCATTGATGATGCCGGCCGTCGAGGTCTCGGGGACCAGCCTGCCTGAGGATGCCAGTAAGCCGCCATCCACGTCATAGATGGCGACACTGAGGATATGCGGGTTGCGGGCCAACTGGTTGAGCACGACATTGAGGCTGAGCTGATCACCGGCGAGCACCAGTTCTGTGACCGAATCGGCTGTCTGTTGCGCCAGGGTGTCACCCAGACTGTCGGATTGCAGTTGCAGGGTCTGCTGTAACTGATCTCGGGCCAACAACCAGAAAGCCGTCAGTATCAGCAATACCAACACGCAGAGAGTCAGCGCAATCTTGTGGCTGATTTTAAACCTGGGTCCGGATTCGACCGGCGTTTCTGCAGGCATGAGCTTTGGGTCTCGTTGATCAGGATTTAGAGGCTGGGAGTCTGGCGAGGCGGGTCATGATGGATTGAAAGCCGCCAGGGTGATTTCCTGTTCATGGAAGAATTCATAGTCCATTTCCTGAGTCGGGCCTTGCAGACAATAACCCTGGACAAAATCCACACCCAGTTCCCAGAGCACCGGCACCACGTCCATATCCTCCACCCTGGGGGCCACCACCTTGAGTTCGTATTCATGCAGCTGTTCAATCAGGCTGCGGACATTGTCTTTTTGCTGAGGGCTATAGAGAATATCCCGGAAAAGGTTTTCGTCCAGTTTCAAAAACGCGGGTCTGATGCCCGGTAAATGTTCAAAAGGACTGAGGGCGCTGCCAAAATGACCAATACTTTTTTTGATATTGAGTTCGTCGAGTCCCTGACAAAACGTGATGACATGTTCCGGTGAGTGGTAAAGGTTGATCTCGCTGAACTGACACACCAGCAGGTCGGTAGAGACGCGGGCCTTTTGCAGTTCCTCGCTCAGCCAGGGCAAAAAGGTTTTGCTTACCAGGGAATTGCTGGTGATGTTGACGATCAGCGTCAAATCCGGGTCCTTGTTGTTCTTGAGCAGGGTCAGTACCTGGGCAATGATCACGCGGTCGAGTTTTTCGCCCAGACCCATCAGGTTGGCAGCCGGCAAAAAAACCTCGGGGCGTATTTCGTTGCCTTCTGTATCCAGCATTCTGGACAGCACTTCATAACCATGTGGGCCTCTGTCGTTGAGGCTGACAATGGGCTGGAACAATAATGTGAAGAGCCCGGCATCCAGTGCTTTTTGCAGGTACAGGGCAATCTCGCTGACATCCGGGTCGGGAGATTCGCCGATACGGAATTCCCCGGAGCCGGATGTTGGGTATTGCTGGGCGATCTCCCTGCTGCTGTGCAGAAGGTTGGCTCGGGCCCGGGCCAGAAGGTCGGTGGCATCCAGTGCATTGCCATTGATGGCGGCGATACCCACCGAACAGCTCAATTGCAAGGCAGGCAGGGGAGTCGATGTGAGCTGGTTGGTGACCTGACTGGTAATATGGGCGCTGAGCTGAAGTGCTTCCTCGGGTTTGCTGTCATGGAGGATGAGGCCGAACTCAAAGCGATCGAGGCGTCCTGCCGTGAATGTCTTCTTGATTGCCTGTTGCAGAAAGCGGCTGATATCGATCAACACCATATTGGCCTGGGATTTGCCGATGGCCGATTCGATATCGACAAACTGCTTGATTCTGACGAGCAGCAGGGAACTGTGAATATTTTGTCTGATGGCGGTACCGATGGCACTTTCCAGCGTCGTGCTGAAGCGCTCCCGATTCTGGAGCCGGGTCAACAGGTCCCGGTGAAGAATATTGTCAGCCTGTGCCGAGTAGGCACTGTTGCCTGCTGCCGGCTTGACGGCCAGTTGGAGAGTGGCCTGGTCATTGTGCAGCACCGGCGTAAACACAAAGTCTGCCGGGAACGGCGTATCATCGAGCGTTTTCGCCTCCAGGCTGATTCGGGTTTCACTGTTGACGGGACGACTCAGCAGATCTTTCAGCTTGCGAGCATCGCGCTGAGAAACCAGATCCAGCAGGGGGGTCTTGAGCAGCGTGTCGCCATCGTCATGGCCAAACAGCCTCAGATAGCCGGGATTGCAGTAAACGTGCATGCCCTCATGAATATAGCTGAAAGCATCCATGGTGCTGTTCAACAGGAGCTGATGACGTTGTTCGAGTTCGCGGTAGGCGAGTTGCTGTCTGCGCTGCTTCCTTGCTTCCCGGTAGAGTGATATTTCGCGCTTCATGCGCAGCAGCAAGCGCTCATCCTCGTTTTCAACCAGCGCCTCACAGGCCCCCAGGGCGAGGATCTGCGCCGGGTTCTCGGCAGAATTTTCAAGACCAATGAAAATCAGGGGGGTATCACATTCCATGCGGTCGCGCAGCTTGAGGACATCGCCTGCTTTCAGGCTGGCATCGCCCTCGTAACAGACCAGCATGTCCCAGGTTCCGGTCTCGAGCTGCGCCTTGACTTCCGCCAGAGTGCTGACGCCTTTGGCACGAGTGGCAAGGCCCTCGTTGCGCAATGCACTCAAGAGCTGATTTGCCACTGCATGCTGCTCGGCAATGATCAGGAGCTGAATTATCCCATCGTCAGGCATAAAAGGAATTTCTGGCATGTTGGCAGTCAGTGATAGCGGGGGAGTATAACGCCTGCATGGGAAAATATTAAAACTCTGTTGCCGGGGTGGGACCTTCATCAATATTGACGGGCGTCTTTGAGGGGTTTCCGGCAATTTCGCGGACCAGCCGCGGTACCAGATAACCCGGCAGCCGGGTTTGCAACGCCCGGATAAGCTCCCGGGCCCGGGCCTCGCTTACGTCAAAGTGAACGGCCCCCTGAACCTTGTCCAGGAGGTGCAGGTAATAAGGCAGAACACCTGCGGCCATCAGGCTTTCGCTCAGTGTGATCAGGGCTTCTGTGCTGTCATTGATGCCCTTGAGCAGCACGCTCTGGTTAAGCAGGGTGGCACCGCTGTCGCGCAGGCGGGAGCAGGCTCTTGTCACGGCGTCATCGAGTTCATTGGCGTGATTGCAGTGGATCACCACCACTTTTTGCAGGCGGCTCGCACTGAGCCAGGCACCCAGTTCCGGCGTGATTCGCTGTGGAATCATAATGGGCAGACGGGTATGAATGCGCAGTCTTCTAAGATGCCGGATATCTTCGAGTTCGCCGACCAGCCATTGCAGATGGCGATCCGATGCCGCCAGAGGGTCTCCCCCGCTCAGGATGATCTCTTCGATGCTGTCGTCAGCGGCGAGATACTCAAGTGCCTGCCGCCATTGCCTGCGGCCCGGATTATTGTCGTCATACGGAAAATGCCGACGAAAACAGTAACGGCAGTGAATGGCGCAGCTGGAAGTGACAATCAGCAGAGCGCGGCCATGATATTTGTGCAGCAGGCCCTGTTGCGGATTGACCAGACTCTCTCCCAGGGGATCCAGACTGAAACCCGGGGAAGGGAGCATCTCTGTCGTGACTGGCAGTACTTGTCTGAGCAGGGGGTCGTGCGGGTCACCGGGTTTGATCCGGGCCAGATACGGCCGTGGCACCCGCAGGGGGAAATTGCGCACGGCGTCCAGACTCAGGCCGCACATGTCCGCGTTCAAGTCAAGCAGGCGCAGCAGTTCAAGCGGGTCGGTAAGCAGATCGCTCAGCACTTCCTGCCAGCCGGGTTCCGTTGTCAGCATCAGAGGTTTCAGCATCGCGCCATACTATCCAAGTCGGAGTGACTTATAAACTACAGAGCGCCATTACAGGAAACATCGGGAGTGGGCCGCCAGCATCTTGCGCCGACGCCTTCCTGATAATGTGGCACCGAAGGCCCGGCACGAGTATCATTCGCCCTCACTGAATTCGCCACAGGCTAATGATGAGGTAGATAATGGCAACGTATTCAACCAATGAATTCAAGTCCGGTTTAAAGGTGCTGCTCGATGGGGACCCTTGTTCCATTCTTGAAAATGAGTTTGTAAAACCGGGAAAGGGTCAGGCCTTCAACCGCGTCAGGCTGCGCAATTTGCTCAATGGCCGGGTTTGGGAGCGTACCTTTAAATCGGGTGAGAGCCTGGAAGCGGCCGATGTCATCGACGGCGAAATGGAGTACCTCTACAACGATGGAGAGTTCTGGCATTTCATGAAAACCGACGGCAGTTATGAACAGGTGGCCGCCGACAGAAAAGCGGTGGAGGATGCCCTGGACTGGCTGAAGGAGCAGTACGTCTATACGGTGACGGTCTGGAATGAAAGCCCGATTGCGGTGACGCCCCCCAATTTTGTCGAAATGGAAGTGATTGAAACCGATCCCGGCCTCAGAGGCGATACCGCTCAGGGTGGCACCAAGCCGGCCAAGCTCAGTTCCGGCGCCGTGGTCAAGGTGCCTCTTTTTATCGAAGTGGGGGAGGTGCTGCGCGTGGATACCCGCACGGGTGAATACCAGAGCCGTGCCAAGCAGTAAGCGCTATCGGCAAGTTTCTATCCGCTTGGGCCCCGGCCCGGTTTAAGGACCTGCGCCATGGGCAAACAGACCTGGCAAGCCACCGCAAGCATGGAGATGCTTCAGGCAAGAGCCCTGCTCTATAGCCGCATTCGCCATTTTTTTGCCTGTCGTGGCGTGCTGGAAGTGGAAACCCCGCTGCTCTCCCATGCCAGTGGCAGCGATCCGAATATAAACCCGATTGTCAGCCATTGCGGAAATTCCGGCATGAGCGACATCAGGCCCATGTTTTTGCAGACCTCCCCCGAATTTGCGATGAAACGCCTGCTGGCGGCAGGCAGTGGCCCTGTTTTTCAGATCTGCAAGGCTTTTCGTGATGGTGAGGCCGGCAGTCGGCACAATCCGGAATTCACGCTGCTGGAGTGGTACCGTCCCGGGTATGACCATGTTCAGCTGATGGATGAGGTGGAGGCGCTGGTGACCGGGATTCTGGATATGGGCAGCATCGAGCGCCTTGCCTACCGGGATCTGTTTGTCCGTTATCTCGGCATCGATCCCCATACGGCGCCGACGGCCGAGCTCAAGGCACTGGCAGACAGACATATCAATAGTGTGCTGACCACGGAAGACCGGGATGTGTGGCTGGACCTGTTGTTTTCCCATCTGGTCGAACCACAATTGAGCACGGCCTGTTTCATTTATGACTATCCCGTTTCGCAGGCGGCCCTGGCCCGGGTAGAGACCGATGCCAGCGGCACCCCGGTGGCCCGGCGTTTTGAGCTGGTTGTCGAGGGTATGGAACTGGCCAACGGGTATTTTGAACTGACCGACCCGGCAGAACAGCAGGCCCGCTTTGCAGACGACCAGTTGGTCCGTCAGCAGCGGGGCCTGCCACAATATCCTCTTGACCAGCATTTTTTGGCGGCACTCGCGAGCGGCTTGCCGTCCTGCGCCGGCGTGGCGCTGGGGCTTGACCGCCTGCTGATGCTTGCCGAAGGATGCAAGTCGATACAGGAGGTGCTTGCCTTCCCGATGGACAGGGCCTGATGTCATGACTGGATTGCCGCTACGGTGGTGATTCATACCGGTGGGCAGGTAGCGGCATCGTCGCCACTTCCGGGCTACAGGATATGGCCGAGTGCTTCCCCCATGCGCACAGCGGACTGGCTTTCCAGCTGCGCAGACCAGGTCACGGCCCCTGGCCCAAAGAGTACGATAGCGGTGGAACCGAGTTTGAAACGGCCCATTTCCTGACCTTTTTCCAGGTGGATGGGTGGCTGTTGTGCGCGGTAATCAGTGCAGGCCGGTTGTCGTGTCCCCGGCGCGACCTGACCGGCCCAGACGGTTTCGATACTGGCTACGATCATTGCTCCGACCAGCACCACGGCCATGGGACCGAGGGCTGTGTCAAACAGGCAGACCACGCGTTCATTGCGGGCAAAGAGATCGGGGATCTTGTCACTGGTGGTCTGGTTGACGGAAAACAGGCGGCCGGGAATAAAGACCATTTCCGTCAGGGTGCCGGCACAGGGCATATGGACCCGGTGATAATCCCTGGGTGACAGATATACCGTGGCGAAGCTGCCTGCCAGGAAAGGCCGGGCTCTGGCTTCCGAACCGCCCAGCAGGGCGGCCAGGGAAAACCGCTTGTTCTTGGCTTGCAGCAACTGACCCGCCCTGATGACGCCAATGGCGCTGAGCAGGCCATCGGCAGGGCTGACGATGGTCGCCGGGTCGGCGGCTACAGGACGGGCATCGGGCTTGAGTGCGCGGGTAAAAAAGTCATTGAAGCAGTCGAAGCCCTCGGGATCCGGCTGCAGCGCTTCTGCCATGTTCACCCCATAGTGACGGATGAATGCCCCAATGATGAAATTCTTGAATCCGGGCCGGGTACTGGAGGCAAAGAAACCAGCCAGACGCGAGAGGAAATGATGGGGTACAAGGTATTGGACGATGATGAATACAGTGGCTCGCATCAGAGGTGGTATTTTCCGCTTATTAAATGTCGATGGGGGTATCGGGAAGATTGCCCCATTCCGCCCAGGAGCCATCGTAGGCTTTGACCCTGCTGAAGCCGAGGGCCCTGGCAATCAGGTAGGTCAGGCCGGAGCGATGATGCGTTTGGCAGTGGGTAATGATTTCATCACCCTCCTGTATCCCCAAGGCATGCAGTTTTTCCCTCAGGTCTGGCAAGGGCAGCAGTCTGAGATTCCGGCTGCGGTCCATGGTTTCCAGCCAGTCCAGATTGATGGCACCGGGGATATGGCCCCCGCGTTGGGATGCGAGCCGGATGCCGTGGTACTCCTCGGGTGAACGGGCATCCCAGATTTTTACCCGGGCATTCTCCAGGCTCTGCAGAATGTAGTTCAGGTCTGCCCTGTAGGTCTCGTCAATGCTGAGCGCCACCGTTGTGGGAGTCACTGTCACCGCTTCGGCGTCCACGCGATGATGTTCTCCGTACCAGGCGTGGAGGCCGCCGTTCAGCCAGGAATGATGCTGATGGCCAATCAGGTCGAGCGTCCAGATGAAACGCCCGGCCCAGCCGCCACCTTCATCATCATAGACCACGATGTGCTGGTCCGGCTGATAGCCTATTCTAGAGAACAGCGCGTTCAGCCGGGCTGTATCCGGTAGTTTGCCGGTGGCGGGCGCGAGCCCGCAGACCAGTTCAGCGGGTTGAACATGGATGGCGCCGGGGATATGAACCCGGGCATGGGTCTGGGCCTGGCTGAGGTCTATGATTTTGAGCCCGGGGCTGCCCAGCAGGTCGTCCAGGTCTTCGGGTTCAATAATCAGGGCTGGATTGAATGCCATATGTTTGGGTCCTTTGCTGCCTTTGGGGCCGTCCTGACGCTAATCGTTTTCCGGGAAGGCAGGGGAAGTATCGCTCTGAATGGATTGCAGAATCTGACGGTAACTCGCCATCCGGCCCGGGTCAATGTCGCCATCGGCAACGGCCTGCAACAGGCGGCAGCCAGGCTCCAGCTCGTGACGGCAGTCCCTGAATTTGCAGTGTCCGAGGTAGGGGCGGAATTCAATGAAGCCCGCATACACGTCGGCGGGTTCCAGATGCCACAAGCCGAACTCCCGGATACCGGGAGAATCGATCAGATCGCCGCCATCGGGAAAGTGGAAGAGCCGCGCCGAGCTTGTCGTGTGGCGACCTTTTTCATGGCCCTCGGACAATTCACCTTCCAGGGTGTTGACGCCTGGCAGGAGGGCATTGATCAGCGCGGATTTGCCGACTCCGGACTGGCCGACCACGATACTGGTACGGTCATTGAGCAGGGCTTTCAGGTCGGGCATGCCGACCAGGGTTTTACTGGAAACCTGAAGCACGGGATAAGCGATTTTCTGATACAGGCCAAGCAGTTTATGCAGTTCGTCCCGGCTATCGTGCGTCAGCAGGTCGGCTTTGTTGAGCACAATGACGGGTTGCACCGGAATCTGTTCTGCGGCCACCAGGTAACGGTCAATCAGGTTGGGGTAGGCCTGGGGCAGAGGCGCGATCACAATAATCAGGGTATCGATATTGGCGGCCACCGGACGCAGATCGCCAAAACTGCTGGGGCGGGTCAACAGGGTTCGCCTCGGCAGGTTGGCCACGACCACGCCGACGGGATCGCCAGCCTGCCAGATTACCCGGTCACCGGCCACCAGAGGTTCCAGGTTGGTGCGCTGATGACAGCGGAATATGCGGCCCTTGTTATCGCCTTCGCGCGCTTCAATATCCAGTTGCTGGCCAAAGTGGGCAATGACAATGCCGGCCTGCTCGGGACCAAGTTCTGTATGTCCGATGGCTTCTTCGCTCCGGGTCTGTCTGCGTCCGGCACGAGCGGCATGTTCATTCTGAATTTTTTGTATCCGGAAAAGCTGTTGGCGGTTGAGTTGTTTTTTCTTCATGCTCGACGGCAACAGGCGGCGTTGCAAGGCGCAGGCCAGGGTTGGCCGGAACAGCATGGATGGGAAGGGGCTCTGGTCATACCGGGTCCGCTTGAATCTGACAGAGGCATATTAAGTAATCAGGGCCTCTGCTACAATCGCACGATGGATAAAAAACAGCATTTAATCTGGATTGACCTGGAGATGACCGGGCTTAGTCCTGAATCAGACCGTATCATCGAAATTGCAACCATCGTTACCAATACGGATCTTCAGATCGTCGCCGAGGGACCGGTGCTTGCCATCCATCAATCCCAGGCAACCCTGGATAAAATGGATGAGTGGAACCGGCGTCATCATGGCAGTTCCGGTCTCGTTGAGCGGGTTCGTCTGAGTCCCACCAATGAAAGTGATGCCGAACGCATTACCCTGCAGTTCCTGGCCCAGTTCAGCGACCGCGGTTTTTCTCCGATGTGTGGTAACAGTATCTGCCAGGATCGTCGTTTTCTGGCGCGCTACATGCCGGCACTGGAAGCCTTTTTTCACTACCGTAATCTGGATGTCAGTTCGGTCAAGGAACTGGCCAGGCGCTGGCGTCCCGATATCATGGATGGCCTGAAAAAGGAAGGCAGTCACAAGGCATTGGAGGATATCCGGGATTCCATTGACGAACTGCGTTACTACCGTGAACACTTCTTCATGACCACGAGACCCAAAGCAAGCAACACGTGAACATGACTCATATTCTGCGTGTCGATGCCAGCATGAACAGGCAGAACTCCACGAGCCGCATGCTGGCTGACGCGCTGGTGGAAAAATTGGCGGAGAGCAAGCCCGTTTCCGTCACCCTCAGGGATCTGGTCGAGGGTGTGCCTTTTATCGGCGAAGCCTGGATCGACGCAAATTTTACGGATCCAGCGGATCGCAGTCCTGCACAGCGGACGGCGTTGGCCAGCTCTGATGTTCTGGTACAGGAACTCAAGGCTGCTGACATACTGATCATGTCTGTCCCCATCTATAACTTCGGTCCGCCGGCAGCTTTCAAGGCCTGGATTGACCAGATTGCCCGTGCCCGGGAAACCTTTCGCTATTCGGCCGGGGGGCCGGTGGGTCTGCTTGAAATCGCCCAGGCCTATCTGATCGTGACTTCCGGAGGCACCCGAATCGGCAGTGAGATGGATTTTGTTACGGGCTACACGACAATGCTGTTTCGTTTTCTTGGCATCAACGATATGCAGGTGATTCCCTGCGCGGGCGTGATGACCGAGGGGGAAGACACCGTGGCGCAAGCGCTGGCGAAAATCCGTCTGCTATGAGGGTAAAAAAATGCCCTGCGGGGGGGGCACAAAAGGGGGCAAGCGACTTCTGCCGGCGCTAAAAATGCTCACGCGCCGACAACGAACCACCATCAACAGCGTGGGTCAGTATATTGCCGGCTTGGTGTTTGGGTTCCGGGAGTTTTATACTGCCATTCCGTCACCACCTGCCCAGTCTTGCCAGCCATGAAGACAAACCAATGGAACTGTCGTATGCGTATCGGATCTGTCCTGATTGTGACGTGCCTGTTGTTATCTCTTGGCTGTTCGCCCAGAGAACCAGACCTTGGCGATGAAAACCCGGCTATTCCCTCTTCTGGACTTGAAACCAGTCATGTTGATATCACGATAAGGCCGGGAGATGATTTCTACCGTTATGTGAATGGTACCTGGCTGCAGACCACGGAGATTCCGGCAGACCGTTCCAACTATGGCTCCTTTTCGGCCCTGGCCGATGCCGCGCAGGATCAGCTGCGCAGCATTATCGAAGCGGCGGCTGCCACGAATGCCCCTGTGGGTTCTGATACCCAGAAGGTGGGGGACTTCTACAAGAGTTTCATGGATGAACAAGGCATCGCCCACCTCGGCATCGGCCCCCTGGAGGCCTTGCTGAGCCGTATCGAGGGCGTCAGCGGGAAGCCGGAAATGCTGGTGTTGATGGCCGAACTCAGCAGAATCCGGGTGCCGATGCCGATGAGTTTTTACGTTGACAATGATGCCCGCCAATCTGATCAATATATTTCCTATATCGCCCAGTCCGGTCTGGGCCTGCCTGATCGCGACTGGTACCTGTCCGAAGCCGATGACAGCCATCAGGCGGCTCGTGCAGCCTACCGGGAATACATCGGCAGGGTGATGGCGCTGGCAGACTACCCCAGAACCTTGCAGGCGGCAGATTCCGTCTATGCGATAGAAAAGCGCATGGCCACCGCCCACTGGGACCGGGTGCAGAATCGCCAACGTGAACTGACCTACAACAAGTTGACACTGACGGAGCTGGCGGCGCTTTCGCCACAGATGAGCTGGATTGACATGATGAGCGCGCTGGGAATCGGGGAAAGCACCTTCATTGCCATGCAGCCCAGTTACCTCCAGGCCCTGGGAGAACTGTGGGGTGATATTCCCCTCGCACAGTGGCGGGATTACACGGCTTTCAAGTTGGTGGATGCCTATGCTCCCTACCTCAGTGAGGCGTTTGTACAGGCCCATTTTGCCTTTAACGGGCAGGCTCTGGGCGGGCTTCAGGAAATCCGTCCCCGCTGGAAACGGGGTGTGGACAGCGTGGATGAGGCCTTGGGTGAAGTCCTGGGCAGGCTGTATGTGGACAACTATTTTCAGGAAGATGCCAAGCGGCGCATGGATGTGTTGGTGGAAAACCTGCGGGAAGCCTTTCGGGTGGGGATCGATGAGCTGGACTGGATGACCCCGGCCACCAGGCTTCAGGCCCAGGATAAACTGAGCAAGTTCACCACCAAGATTGGTTACCCCGATGAATGGAAGGATTATTCCGCGCTGGAGGTGAGCGCCACGGATCTGGTGGGTAACGTCATGCGTTCGTCCGAGCTGGAACATCAGAGGGAAGTCGATAAACTGGGTGGCCCGATCAACCGTGCGGAGTGGTTCATGACCCCGTATACGGTGAATGCCTATTACAATCCTTCGATGAACGAGGTCGTTTTTCCCGCCGCCATCCTGCAGCCCCCCTTTTTCAATGTGAGCGCCGATGATGCGGTCAACTATGGTGCCATTGGTGCGGTAATCGGCCACGAGTTCAGTCATGGCTTTGACGATCAGGGCCGCAAGTCCGATGGTGATGGTAACCTGCGGGACTGGTGGACGGAAGCCGACGCCGCCGCCTTCACGCAGCGGGCACAGCAGCTGGTAGCGCAATATGATCAGTTTGAGGTCTTGCCGGGCAAATTCCTCAATGGTGCCTTTACCCTGGGTGAGAATATTGGTGATTTGTCTGGCCTGGCAGTGGCCTACAAGGCATATCGGCTTTCGCTTGCGGGCCGGGAAGCGCCTCTGATCGATGGTTTGACCGGCGATCAGCGTTTTTTCATGGGTTGGGCTCAGATCTGGCGCCGCCAGTATCGGGATGAAGACCTGGCAATGCGCCTCACCAATGACCCCCATGCTCATAGCGAAGCCAGAAGCAATGGCGTATTGAGGAATTTTGATGCCTGGTATGAAGCCTTTGATGTGCAGCCGGCAGATGCCATGTATCTGCCTCCTGCGGACAGGGTAAAAATCTGGTAAGGTGCGCCCGGGCCAGGTATCCCGGTATCGGGAATGCCGACGGGGTGGGCAAAAAAATCAGAAATCCCGTCAAGTATCGAATCTTCGGGTGCCTTCAGCCGGTCTGATGTAAGAAATGGGCGCTCAGATCAGACTAAGCGAAGTAAAGGCTGATAGAGCGATTTTTCCTGTAATTTTTTCGAGCTTTGCTGTCTCTCTACATTAGCCGGTTTTTGTAACAGTATATGAAGAAGGTTATGACCTATAACACCAAACTGTCAGGTAATTGCAGAACTTTTGTCTCTCCCGGAATGCCGGCGCTGGATGTGGATGGCAAGGTCTTTTCATTTTTCGAGTTCTGGCCCGCCTGGCTGATGTATTTGCCCGTGGCTCTGCAATGGCTGGCGCTCAGTCTGCGTCACCGCTCACTGACGCTGCCCCTGGTGGCAAATCCCGCCATTCCGCTGTCCGGCATGATTGGGGTGCCCAAGAGCCAGTTGCTGGCCCAGGCCAGCGGCGACTGTGCGGAAACGGTGTTGTCCTGGTTCGTGCACCGGGTTGAGCAGGATGACGTGGGCCTGCAGGCCGACAGAATTCAGCACCGGATGCGGGAGAAGGATCTGGCGTTTCCCGTGGTATGCAAACCCGATATCGGTTGCCGGGGGGCGGGTGTCAAGCTGGTTAAAAATGCCGCTGAACTTGCCGCCTATGTCCGCAGTTATCCAGTGGGGAGTGACTTTCTGGTGCAAAAGCTCTCGCGCTGGGAGGCCGAGGCCGGCATATTCTATGTGCGGGAGCCTGGTGCGCACAGTGGCAGAATCGTTTCCATGGCATTGAAATATATGCCCTATGTCGTGGGGGATGGCACCCGAACCCTGGCGGAGTTGATTGCTGCCGACGGACGTGCCAGCAAGATTCCGGAATTGTATCTGGACCGGCACAAGGACACCTTGCATGTGGTCATTCCCAGCGGGGAGCCTTACCGCCTGATTTTCTCGGCCAGCCATTGCAGTGGCGCCATCTTCAGGGATGCCGAGCATTTGATTACGCCGCAACTGACCCAGCGGATAGAGACCTTGATGAGAGGGATTCCGGAATTTTACTACGGGCGGCTTGATATCAAGTTTTCTGATACTCAATCGCTGCAAGAGGGATGCAACCTGGAGATCGTTGAAATCAATGCCGCCAGTTCCGAGTCTCTGCATATATGGGATCGCAAGACCACGCTGCTGACGGCGGTAAAATCCTTGTTATGGCAGTATCGCACCCTGTTCCGCCTGGGCTTGAGTAACCGTGCCCGGGGGTTTTCGCCTCCCGGGGTCATGCAGGTATTGAGGCGATGGCAGCATGAGCGGGCACTTACCCGACACTATCCGGATAATGACTAATG
>JAVVEZ010000135.1:0-5396 GCA_032250895.1 Pseudomonadales bacterium
GGTCTCGCCCAGGCAGCAAGTCGACATGGCGGAGCACTCGATGTGCCACCCCGGACGCCCGAAACCCCAGGGCGAATCCCAACCCGGCTCATCAGGCTTGGCCGTCTTCCAGAGTGCAAAATCGCGGGGATCCAACTTCAGCTCTTCCACCTCGATACGGGCGCCGGCCAGCAGCTCCTCGGGATTCTTGCGCGACAGTTTTGCATAGCCGGGAAACCGGGCAACGGCATAATAAACATCGCCATTGTTTGCCTGATAGGCAAAACCCCTGGCCACCAGGGCTTCTATCATCCGAATGATGTCTGGGATATGTTCTGTGGCTCTGGGCTCAATATCCGGAGGCAGCACACCCAGCGCCCGCTCATCTTCATGAGTGGCCTTGATGAAGCGCTCGGTCAGTGCCGTGAACGTTTCACCGTTTTCATGGGCCCGGCGAATGATCTTGTCATCGATGTCGGTGATGTTGCGCACATAAGTGACCTGATAGGCACTGGCCCGCAGATAGCGCACGATCACATCGAAGGCCACCAGCATGCGGGCATGGCCGATGTGGCAGTAGTCATAGGTGGTAAGCCCGCAGACATACATTTTCACCTGTCCGGCAACCATGGGCGTGAAAATCTCTTTTTGCTGGCTAAGGGTGTTGTATATCTTCAGCACGTGTATCCTTGAATTCTTTTTGAGGCCGGAAGCCTGAACAACAGACCTCGGCAGGGTTTCGTATCACGAAGTCTTTGACCAGGTATCACGCAAACCCACGGTCAGATTGAACACCGGATGTTCCCTGCTGGAATCTTTTCGGTCCACACAGTAATAGCCTTCCCGTTCAAACTGGAAGCGCTGTTCGGCTTCGGCACTGGCCAGCGCCGGTTCCGCCTTGCAGCCCTGCAGCACCTGAAGTGACTGCGGATTGAGATGATCACGATAGTCTCCGTCTGCGGCATCCGGGTTTTCATGGTTGAAAAGCCGGTCATAAAGGCGCAGTTCGACGTCAATGGCGGTCGCCGCAGGCACCCAGTGAATCACTCCTTTCACCTTCCTGCCCTGCGGATTTTGTCCCAGCGTGTCCCGGTCGTAGGTGCCGCGCAATTCGACAATTTCACCGGCCGCATCCCTGACCACCTGATGGCATTTGATCACATAGGCGCCCCTGAGTCTCACTTCGCCGTCAAGCACCAGACGCTTGAAACCCGGCGGGGGGACTTCCTCGAAATCATTCCGGTCGATGTACAGCTCACGGCCAAAATCGATTTTGCGCAAACCCATGCTCTGATCCTTTGGGTGGCGATTCAGGCTGATTTCTTCCATGCTTTCGGCCGGAAAATTCTCCAGCACCAGTTTCAGCGGTCTGAGCACACACATGGCCCGTGGTGAACTGCGATCCAGATCTTCCCGCAGGCTGTGTTCCAGAATGGAAAAATCCACCGTGCTGTTGCTGCGGGTCACGCCGATTCGCTCGCAGAAATGACGAATCGATGCCGGTGTGTAGCCTCTGCGGCGCATGCCTTCCAGCGTGGGCATGCGGGGATCATCCCAGCCGGCCACCAGTTGCTGATCCACCAGCTGCTTCAGCTTGCGTTTGCTCATCACGGTGTAATTGATATTGAGGCGGGCAAATTCGATCTGCTGTGGATGGCAGGGCACATCCAACTGCTCCAATACCCAGTCATACAAAGGCCGGTGATCCTCGAATTCCAGGGAACACAGGGAGTGCGTGATGCATTCGAGAGCATCCGACAGGCAGTGGCTGAAGTCGTACATGGGATAGATGCACCACTGATCCCCGGTCTGGTGATGGTGCTGGTGGCGGATGCGGTACAGCACAGGGTCCCGCATATTGATATTGGCGGAGGCCATGTCTATCTTGGCCCGCAGACTGTAAAGCCCATCGGCAAATTCGCCGGCTTTCATGCGTGCGAACAAATCCAGGTTTTCTGCAGGCGGACGGTTCCGGTCCGGGCTGTCCCGGCCCGGCTCGGTCAGCGTACCCCGATAGGCTCTGGCCTGCTCCGGGCTCAGACTGCACACATAAGCCTTGCCCTGTTTGATCAGCTTGCAGGCAAATTCATACAACTCGTCAAAATAGCCCGAGGCGTAATATTCCCGGTCCTCCCAGTCGAAGCCCAGCCAGCGGATACTGGCCTTGATGGCGTTGATATACTCGACACTCTCCTTCTCCGGATTGGTGTCATCAAAGCGCAGGTTGCACTGGCCGCCAAACTCCCTGGCCGTGCCGAAATTCAGGCAGATGGACTTGGCGTGACCAATGTGCAGGTAACCATTGGGTTCCGGCGGAAAGCGTGTGTGAACACGACCACCATACTTATTGCTGCGAAGGTCTTCCCGGATAATCTGATGAATGAAATTGGCGGGAGCAATGGTAGGCTGGGAGTGCTCTGAATCGGTCATAGGGTGGTTTATCTACTTTAAACGTGCTTTCTTCAGCGAGGCAAAGCCCGTATTATAGCCGCTCTCATTGTTTCTAACCAGCCACGGCTTCAGCGCAACGTGGGAAACGGTCCGTTTCCCGGCAGGCGGTCTGGGCACCGGACAGGCACGACACCGGATTCAAAAGGATCACAGCATGATAGTTCTGCATACCAACCACGGCGACATCAGTCTGGAACTGGACTTCGTCAAGGCACCCAAGACCTCCGCCAATTTTCTCCAGTATGCCGAAGAAGGCTACTATGATGGCACCCTCTTCCATCGGGTCATTGATAACTTCATGATTCAGGGCGGCGGCTTCGAAGCCGGCATGAAGCAGAAAAAACCCAGGGCCACCATCGAAAATGAAGCCGACAACGGGCTTCCCAACCTCAGCGGGACCGTGGCCATGGCCCGCACCATGGACCCGCATTCCGCCACCTGCCAGTTTTTTATCAACCTCAATGACAACCACTTTCTCAATCACAGCGGCAAATCCGCCCAGGGCTGGGGATATGCAGTCTTCGGCAAGGTCGTGGATGGCATGGATGTCGTCGACAAAATCAAGGCTTGCGAAACCGGTTCCCGCGCCGGTCATCAGGACGTTCCCCGGGAAGACATTCTGATCGAATCCGTGACGGTACACAAAGACAAGAACGATGATGGCGCAGACTGACACCCGCCTTCTCATCTCGGACCTGCATCTGGAAGCCGACAGGCCCGAGCTCACACAAGCCTTTTTCAAGTTTCTGCATACGGTCGCCAGTGGCGCTCATTCGCTGTACATTCTCGGCGATTTCTTCAATGTCTGGCTCGGGGATGACCACCCGAGCCCCTTGCACCTCAGTGTGGCCGCTGCCCTGAATGAGCTCAACCGTGATGGCACGGCCATCTACCTGATGCATGGCAACCGCGATTTCCTGCTCGGCGAAGACTTCGCCGGGCGCTGTCGCGCCCATCTGCTTGCCGAGCCCTTTCTGCTGCAATGCCATGGTCGGCAATACCTGTTATTGCATGGCGATGCCCTGTGTACCGGGGATCTGGATTACATGCGTTTTCGCCATCTGGTTCGCAGCCCGCAATGGCAGCAGCAATTTCTGTCCCAGCCGCTGGCCCTCAGACAGCAATTCGCAGAGCAGGCACGAGCCCGCAGCAGGGCCATGAGCAGCAACAAGGCGGAGGACATCATGGATGTCAACCCGGAAGAAGTCGTCAAGGTCATGGCGGCCCATCGGGTCAAAACCCTGATTCACGGCCATACGCACCGGCCCGGCCGGCATGATCTTGCTCTGGGAACGACAACAGCTCAACGGCTGGTGCTGGGGGACTGGGACCAGCAGGGCTGGTACGTGCAGCTCAACCAGGCGGGCGAGGAACTCATTTCTTTTTCATTCTGAATGCGCCGTTTTATTCACTGGCGAGAGCCTGAAACATTCCTCTCAGGCCAGTGAGCACTCTGGCCATGCTGTCATAATCCAGAGTCGCAACGGTATCGCGGGCGCTATGGTAGTTGGGATTACGGAAATTGGAGGTGTCCGTCACCATCACCGCCGGGTAATCATAGTACCAGTAGGCGGAGTTGTCCGAACGCCGGATGTCGGGCACCAGCCACTGTGGCGCGGCCATGCCCTCGGCAGGAAATAGCGACTGTCCCCGGAAATAAGCGATGGCCCGGCGCATCACGGTGGCGGAACCGACATTGGCGATAAAGGCAATGAAATTGGCCGTGTCCGGGTAGCGCAGATCGATCACGGGAGGATAGTGCTGGCTGCCTGCCTCACTGCTGTAATACCCCAGCATCTCCAATGAAAACATTGCTGTAATCCGGTCACCGCGTGCCCTCGCCAGAGCGGCACTGACCCGACTGCCCATGGCCTCGGTGCCAAAAAATGGCCGTTCCTCGTTCGGAAAGGCCACGAAACGCAGGGTCCGCGGCAAACTCTGACCGGCAAAGGCCCTCGCCAGTTCCAGCAGGACCGCCACCCCCGAGGCATTGTCATCGGCTCCCGGTGTCAACCAGCTGTCATAGTGGGCACCAATGACGATGATCTCACCGCTGTCTCCACTGGCCGGCACTTCCACGACGATATTCCGGTAATCCTTGTCCCCGAACTGCTGTATCAGCGGTTCATAGCCAAGGGCACGCAACTGCTGCTGAATATAATCCGCCGCCCGGTTCAAGGCCGGCATGTTATTGTGATGCCGCTCCCCGATATCGGCGGCCAGCACTTGCACATGCTGCTGCAAGCGCTCACGCACAGCCTGCTGCTCGACGCTCAGTGCCGGCAATTCGCCCTGCAAACTCTGCCCCGGCATGGAGGTAGCCCACAGCAGCATACCCCAGAGCAATAACAACATGCCCCCCAGAAAACCGGTACCCAGAAAAACAAGACGCTTGCTCTTTCCCATGACCTTGCTCCTGTCGAGACTGCCGGGTCCGGTGTGGAATCACTCCTGCAGGCTAAATTTTTGAATGCGCCGTCCGTTATTGACCTCGGCGGTGTACAGGCTGCCTTCGGCATCGATGGCTATATTGTGCACCCAGTCGAATTGCCCGGCCTGGCGCCCGCCCCTGCCGAACTCACCCATGACCTGCAGGCTCTGCCGGTCGAGAATCCAGACCTTCATGTTCTGACCATCGGCGACGAACAACCAGCGCCCTTCCGGATCGGGTGAAATCGCCAGATCCCAGACCGAGCCATTGCCCAGAGTCCGGGGCGCCAGCAGTGCTTCCCTGACGAACTGGCCATTCTTTTCAAAGACCTGAATGCGGTCACTGCTGCGATCAGCGACATAGAGCCGCTGGTCCGGCGCCAATATCACCGAATGCACCGGACCCAGGAATTGCGAACCGGGTTCCTGCCCTGGCCTATAGGCCGGCAATCGGGATAGGGCGAGGCCTCACGGCCCCGCCCCTCCCACACCACCTGGCATACGGGTCACGTACCACGGCGGTTCGTTTACTGACT
>JAVVEZ010000041.1:0-30548 GCA_032250895.1 Pseudomonadales bacterium
GCCTGCACCGCCACGCCGGCGTGCAGTGAGAAACCGCCGGCCTTGGCTACCTGGCCGTGTCCGCGTGAAAGTCCCAAACCGCTTTGGCGGCGAAACTTCAGTCATGGAATATTGGCTGGACCCGAAGCAGCGGGCCGATGTCCGGAGGTGGATAGCAGATCCTGTAACCAGCAGCGCCCACGCTCAATAAGGGAGGCTCTATGGGCAAGAAAAAAAATCCACTGCCTTTCGATAGGGCCGGCGGTGTTATAACGCTCCAGCGGCGTCTTATTGAGTCTGACGTCTATCTGAGGCTCTCCCCGCCGGCCAAAGTCCTTATGACGCTGCTTCAAGTCCACTGGGCCAATGACAAACCTATCGGCTATGGTATCCGAGAGGCGGCAGACAAAATCCCATGCTCACGACGAACAGCCATGAGCGCATTTAAGGAACTTACAGAAGCCGGGTTTATCACGATGGTCAATGAATCTTTGTTCAACAGCAGGACCACTAGCAAGACGCGGACCTGGAAGTTGAACTGGCTTCTCTACAAATACAAGCAGGCAACAAATGAATGGAAATCAAATTAAAGTTACCAGTCCATATTTGATATCTATTGAAGGCGTCATCGATTCTTGGGTCCTCCCAGAGGTCAAAAAAAAGTACGGACGCAGGGAAGCCGGAATCTGCCAAAAATTTTGCTTCCCAATTTTGCCCCACGATACCCTCATACCAGTAGATTTTTCTAATATAGAAGTAAAACTTCCACCGAAGATCAAGTGCCAAGCTACCGCTACAGCAAGGTACTTTACGTTTTAGGGGCACGAATAGGGGCACGCTTCGGACTTACCTCAAAATAACAGCATATATTTCAAATAGATATAGATTCGGTTCGATTCCGCCCCTGCACCATTTCCGTTTATGGGGCACCATCCTAGATGCGACCACCCAAGATCCTGCTCATACTGCCGATAAGGCCAATGCTGGCATCCCTGCCTTCGACAGGGTGCTGTTTCAGAATTTTCCTAAAGAATCGTCGTGGCCTTCCGATAATCCTTTGACAGCCTGAGTCTGTTCTGCGGAAACCTGTCGTTCCAAACCCATGCTGTGTCACAGCCGAACCTTGCCTTGTTGTCGAAGGCATTCTGCAATACTGCCGCCATTGCCCCTGGGATCACGCCGACAGGGGAACACGGAGTTGGACAATGACCGCAGCCGATTTGCTGCCCATGTTGCAAAATGCGGCCATGCTGATGGCGATGGTGCTGGTCTATGATGTGGCCAAAAGCCGTTATCGTGATGCCGGCAGCCATACCATCCAGATTCTGAATGGCATCTGCATCGGCGCCATTGGCCTGCTCATCATGCTGACCCCGATGCAGTATGCCCCCGGCATCATTTTCGATACCCGCTCGATTCTGCTGGGTCTGAGTGGCCTGTTCTTCGGCCTGATACCCACCCTCGTGGCCATGCTGATAACGGCCATCGGCCGCTTTTATCTGGGCGGTGCTGCGGCCTGGAGCGGGGTGATCGTGGTGCTGTCATCCGGCGCTTTCGGCCTGCTCTGGCGTTATTTCCGCAAGCGGGAGCTGACCAGCCTCAAGCCCGCCGAGCTCTTTGGTTTCGGCATTGGGGTTCATCTGCTGATGATCGTCCTGCTGCTGACATTGCCCAGTCGTATTGCGGTTGACGTGATGGCCGCGATCACCATCCCGGTCATGCTCATCTACCCTCCCGTAACCCTGCTGGTGGGCATGTTGATGGTGAGTCGGCTGCGTCACCGCCAACTGGAAAAATACCTTGAAGAAAATGATCAGCGCCTGCGCCTGGCACTGTCCGCCTCCAACCAGGGTCTGTTCGACATCGACCTGCGCAGCGGCGAGATCGAGGCCGACAACAGCCATCTCAGGCGGCATGGCCAGGCTGGCTTGAAACTGCACCGGCACATCGATGACTGGCTGGCAGCCATCCATCCGGAGGAACGGGACAGGCTGCGCACCATCTATGACGACTGTGTCGCCGGCAGAATCAGCGGGTTCCGGGAAGAATTCCGCCAGTGCAATGCTGCCGGTGCCTGGCTGTGGATATTCGCGGCCGCCAGGCTGGCGGCCTGGGATGAGAAGGGCCGTCCCCTGCGTCTGCTGGGGACGCATATGGACATTACCAGCCGCAAGCAGGCCGCCGAAAAACTGCGGATTTTCCGGGCCCTGATCGATACCTCCATCGACGGCATCGAAGTTATCGATCCGGAAACCGCCCGCTTCCTGGACGTGAATGACTCGGCTTGCCGGGAACTCGGCTACAGCCGTGAAGAATGCCTGCAGCTGACGGTCTTCGATCTGGACCCCAAGCTCGACCATGCCAAGTTTCAGGACAGCATGAAGACTCTTCGCCAGGATGGATTTCTGCTCTGGGAGGGTTTCCACACGCGCAAGGACGGTTCGCGCTATCCGGTGGAAGTCAATCTGAAACATGCCGTTGTGGAGCGGGAATATCTGGTGGCCGTGGTGCGCAACATTACACTGCGCAAGCAATCGGAGGATGCCCTGAAGCTGGCCGCCCTGGTGTTTCAGCACAGCCGCGAAGGCATGCTGGTCACGGACACCAGCAACCGCATCATCGATGCCAATCCCACCTTCAGCCGGGTGACCGGCTACAGCCGGGAGGAGGTGCTGGGGCAGACCCCGGCCCTGCTCAAATCCGGGCGCCAGTCCGACCAATTCTACCAGGAGCTGTGGGCGGCTCTGCACCATCAGGGGCACTGGTCCGGGGAAATCTGGAACCGGCGCAAGAACGGCGAAATCTATCCGGAATGGCTGTCCATCAATGCCGTGTACAATGACCAGGGCCAGGTCGAGCGCTGGGTTTCCCAGTTTTCCGACATCAGCGACAAGCGCGATGCCGAACAGATGATCTGGCATCAGGCCAATTACGATGTCCTGACCGGCCTGCCCAACCGGCGCATGTTCTATGATCGCCTGGACCAGGAAATCAAGCACGCGCAGCGCACCCGCCAGGGGCTGGCCCTGTTGTTCCTCGACCTCGACCACTTCAAGGAAGTGAATGACACCCTGGGACACAGTGTGGGTGATATGCTGCTCCGACAGGCGGCCGAACGTCTTCGGAAATGCCTGCGTGAATCCGATACCATTGCCCGTCTGGGCGGGGACGAATTCATGCTGATCCTGGGCGGTCGCAATGATGCCAGCCTGGTCGGCGATGCCGCGCAAAAAGTGCTGTGGACCCTGGCGGAACCCTTCCATCTCTCAGGCAAGGTTGCCTATGTTTCTTCCAGTATCGGCATCACCCTGTATCCGGAAGACGCCCGCGATATCGAAAGCCTGCTGAAGAATGCCGACCAGGCCATGTACCGGGCCAAACGGGACGGTCGCAACCGCTATCAGTATTTCACTCCGGCGCTGCAGGCAGCCGTTACCCAGCGCATGGAGATGACCAACGATCTCCGGGAAGCCCTGGCCAATGGCCACCTGAGCGTTGCCTATCAGCCGATCGTGGAACTGGCCAGCGGCAAAATTCTGAAGGCCGAGGCCCTGATCCGCTGGCAGCATCCGCTCAAGGGCGCCATCAGCCCCGCGCAATTCATTCCGATTGCCGAAGAAACCGGGCTGATCAATGCCATCGGAGATATCGTGTTTCAGGACGTATTGATCAGGGCCAAACGCTGGCGGCAGATTCAGCCTCATTTTCAAATCAGCTTCAACCGCTCCCCGGTCCAGTTCAGCAGCCACTGGCAGCCGGATCATGAGGGCTGGCTTGCAGCCCTGAGCGAGGCCGGACTGCCTGGCAGGAGCATCGCCGTGGAAATTACCGAGGGTCTGCTGCTCGATGCCCGGCCCTATGTCCACGAACAACTGCTGGCCTTGCGCGATGCCGAAGTGGAAGTGGCCATCGATGATTTCGGCACGGGTTATTCATCGCTGTCCTATCTCAGGAAATTCAGTATCGACTACCTCAAGATCGACCGCTCCTTTGTCAGCAACCTGGGTCCGGACAGTGAAGACATGGCCGTGTGCGAGGCCATCATTACCATGGCGCACCGGCTGGGTCTGAAGGTGATTGCCGAAGGCGTCGAGACCCTCGAACAGCAGGCCCTGCTGCTGATGGCAGGCTGTGACCTTGGCCAGGGTTTTGTTTTTTCAAAGGCCGTGGCAGCCAGGGAATTTGAAGCACTGCTCGACAGGGACTGTGATACAGCCCCCCAATCATCATCCATTGGAAAGAAAAACGAAACTTGCCTTGATTGACCCGGGGCGACGGCAAGAGGCTTACTCAGGGCTCCCGTCAGCACCTTGCTGCCGACCGGATGACAACTGCAGCCAGGGATAACGGGGGTCGCCCAGGGCAAAGAAATGCGGATTCAGGATATCCGCCTTGCGGTTGTAGCGATAGGGTGTGAAATCGCTGTCGGTCAGCAGGCCGCCAGCAGCTTCCAGCACAGCCTGTGCCGCCGCCGTATCCCATTCCGAGGTCGGCGCCAGGCGCGGGTAGATGTCCGCACGGCCTTCTGCCACCAGGCAAATCTTCAGGGAACTGCCCATGCTCACCAATTCCAGCTCAGGAAAGTGACAGCGGGCCCGATTCAGCCATTGCTCCAGAATCTCGCCACGATGACTGCGACTGGCAACCACGGTGAGCCGCCTCTGGCCGGGGCTGACGCTCGCCGTGCTGATGCTGAAGGCTTCGCCTTCCTGTTCTTCCTTGCAGGCGCCATGCCCCGTCACGCCGCTGTAAAGAATATCCTGCACGGGGACATAGACGACACCCAGCACCGGCACACCCTCGTCGATCAGTGCGATATTGACGGTAAACTCGCCATTGCGTTTGATAAATTCCTTGGTGCCGTCAAGAGGATCCACCAGCCAGTAGCGCTGCCAGTGCTGCCTTGTCGCCCAGGGGATGGCCAGCGCTTCTTCCGACAGCACGGGCAATTCGGGCGTCAGTGCCTGCAAGGCTTTCGCAATCACCTGATGGGCGGCCAGATCGGCCTGGGTCACGGGAGACGCATCCGCCTTGTGCTCGACGTCAACGGGACCGGCGGCGTGGTAAACACCCAGAATGGCCGCCCCTGCAGCACGGCTGATGGCCTTGACCGGTTCCAGTAATGCGGGGATATTCATGCGGGGGCTTCCTTTGGGGCTATAATTGCAGGCCCGGATTATACCCGAAAGCCCGGCCACGATAAGGAGACAAAGCCACCATGATCAAGTGGTCAGACATCGACACCGTGCTGCTGGATATGGACGGCACCCTGCTGGATCTGTCCTTCGACAATTTTTTCTGGCTGGAATACCTGCCCGCACGTTATGCCAGTCAGCAGTCCCTGCCATTGGCCCAGGCCAGGGCCCGGCTCGCAGAGCTTTCCAGCACCCTGCAGGGCAGCCTCAACTGGTACTGTCTGGATCACTGGTCAGCCACCCTCGGCCTCGATGTCGAGGCCCTCAAGCAGGAAGTCCGCGAGCATATCCGCTTTCGTCCCGGCGCGGCCGATTTTCTGTCACATCTGCGCAAACTCGCCAAACCGAGCATCCTGATCACCAATGCACACCCCCGGTCATTGGCCCTCAAGCTTGCCGCCTCCGGCCTGCATCGGCACCTGGATCGACTGGTAAGCTCCCACGAGTTTGCGCTGGCCAAGGAAAATCCCGGCTTCTGGCACAAGTTCCGGGAGCGGGAACAGCTCGACCTGTCACGCTGTCTGTTTCTTGATGACAATCCCGCCGTGCTGGCCTGCGCCCGCCGGGAAGGCGTTGGTCATCTGCTGCAGGTTCTGCAACCCGATACCCGCATGCAGCCCCGGCCGGCAAGTGAGTTCCCGGGCCTGCTCGATTTCGCCGAACTCATGGACCCCGCCAATGAAAAAGACTGACCCGAAAAAAGCCCCGGGTGGCAACCCTGACGCGGCTGCTATCAAGGTACGCCTGGACAAATGGCTGTGGGCCGCACGCTTTTTCAAGACCCGCAGCCTGGCGAAACAGGCCATCGATGGCGGCAAGGTCCACTGCAACGGCGGCCATTGCAAGAGCAGCCGTGAAATAGAAGTGGGCTTCAGCCTGGTAATCCGTCAGGGTCGGGATGAAAAAACCGTCATCGTGAAAGCCCTGTCGGTCCAGCGTCAGGGAGCGCCCCAGGCCGCCCTGCTCTACGAGGAAACACCTGACAGCATAGCCCGGCGCGAGCTGCTGGCGACCCAGCGCAAGGTCGATAACGCCCTCGATCCTGCCCAGGCGGGTCGTCCGGACAAACAGGGACGACGCCGGATTCACCAGTTCAGGGCGCTCAACCAGGTCTGAGCCCCGGCGTGAAAATTGTCTGTACCGGGCTCTGTTTTTTTTGCATAATCGCCATCCAAATTTTCAGGGTTTTGGCGTTGATTTCCTGATTAGCTGCGGCCAACTGCAATAATCAGGCAGGACGAAGGGCGCGTGGGATAACGCCGCTACGCTCTGCCAGAAACCAATCAGGAATGTCGTCTTGTCGGATCAATTGAAGCTTCACCTGTCCCAACTCAGAAAGGCGGCAACCACCACCTGCCTGGGGAAAATCCGCCACGGCCTTGAAAAGGAAAGCCTGCGGGTCGATTCCACGGGCCATATCGCCCGGACCCCCCATCCCGAAGCCCTCGGTTCAACCCTGACCCATCCCCATATCACGACGGATTTTTCCGAGGCTCTGGTGGAATTCATCACTCCGGTGTTCTCCACACCTGCCGACAGCCTGAACTTTTTGCATGAGCTGCACAGCTATTTCTATGGCGTTCTGAACCCGGAGGAAATCCTGTGGACGTCCAGCATGCCCTGTGTGCTGGGTGCCGATGACAGCATCCCCCTGGCCAATTATGGCAGTTCCAATATCGGCAGACTGAAAACCCTCTATCGGATGGGCCTGGGATATCGCTATGGCCGTTCCATGCAGACCATCGCCGGCATTCATTACAATTTTTCACTGCCGGAAAATTTCTGGGTCCTATACCATGAGCAGTTGCAGTCGTCCTTGCCACTGCAAGACTTCAAGACCGAGCAGTATTTTCATCTGATCCGCAACTTCCGACGCTATTCCTGGCTGCTGCTCTATCTGTTCGGAGCCTCCCCGGCGCTGTGCCGGAGTTTTCTGCACAAGCAAAACGATCACGGCCTCGAGGAATATGACGAGAGCACTTTCTATGCCCCCTTCGCGACGTCATTGCGGATGGGTGATCTCGGCTACACCAGCGCCGCCCAGGCGGGGCTGTACATCAGCTACAACAGTCTGCACGAATACACCCATGGCCTTACCCAGGCCATCAAGACCCCCTATCCACCTTATCAGAAATTTGCCCCGGAACACGGTCAGCACAAGCAGATCAATGCCAGTATTCTGCAGATCGAGAACGAATTTTATGGCACCATCCGTCCCAAGCGTGTCACGCCCTCCGGCCAGCATCCGGCGGAAGTGCTGGCCAGAGATGGCGTGGAATACATTGAAGTACGCTGTCTCGACCTGAACCCCTTTCTGCCGGTAGGCATCGATAGCGGGCAAATCCATTTCCTGAACAGTTTTCTGCTGTTCTGCCTGTTGCGCCGCAGCCCACCGTCCGACCGCCGGGAATATCACGAAATCGATCAGAACCTGAAAGCCGTGGTCAGAAATGGCCGGCATCCCGATCTGCTGCTGATGCAGAATGACAAGCCCATAGCGCTGCGGGAGTGGGCTGCCGAGATTCTTGCCGAGTCCCTGGAAACAGCCGCCCTGCTGGACAGCTCCTGCAACACCTCCGTGCATGGCGAAGCCACCCATGCCCAGCAACAGAAGGTCGACGATGACACGCTGACGCCTTCCGCCCAGGTGCTGGCCCGGATGAAAGAACTGAAAACCCCCTACTTCCAATTTGCCATGAACCAGTCCCTGGCCAACAGTGATTACTTCAGAGCCAGACCCCTGGACGCGGCGAAACTGGCAGAGTTCCGGGCTGTTTCAGCACGTTCGGATGCTGCCAGGCTTGCCATTGAAGCCAGTGACGAGGAGGACTTCGACAGTTATTTGCAGCACAGCAACCAGCGCGAATAAAGCAGAAGAGACAGCGGCAAGGTGAATCTCCGGAGCCCCCTTTTTTACTTCTTTACTTCGAATTGGTTTAGAATGTCTGCCAGTTTTCACTCCCGGACCCGATTCAGGAAATACCCATGGATCTCTTGCGACCCCGCCTGATCAGCCTTTACATTTTTCTTTTTTGCGCCCTGGTGCTCGGTATTGCACTGTATATGGAACACGGCATGCTGCTGGAACCCTGTCCACTGTGCATCATGCAGCGGGTTTTCTTCCTGGCAGTGGGACTGGTGGGTTTGCTGGCCTTCATCCATAACCCGGCCGGCAAGGGCCTCAGAATCTATGGCTGGACAGGCGCCTTCCTGGCATTTGCCGGCAGTGGTTTCGCGCTCCGCCAGATCTGGCTTCAGCACCTGCCCAAGGATCAGGTGCCATCCTGCGGCCCCAGTCTGAGCTATATGCTCCAGGAGTTTCCCTTTTCCGAAGTCCTTGAACTGATGTTCTCCGGCGATGCCAGCTGCGCCGAAGTGCTGTGGGTGGATCCGGTTCTCGGCTTGGGGATTCCACAGTGGAGCCTGGTGGGTTTTATCGGACTGGCAGCCGCCTGTATCTATCAGGCCCTGCGCCGGCCAATGCGCTAACAGGAGCATGCTTTGATCACGGACAGTTTTCCCCGCCGCTTTCCCATGACGCGAATGCGGCGCATGCGCAGGGACGACTTCAGCCGTCGCCTGATGCAAGAAAACCGGCTCTCTCCCGATGACCTGATTTATCCGGTTTTCATCGTGGAAGGTTCCAATCAGCGCCAGGCCATCGCCTCCATGCCCGACATAGAACGCCTCAGCCTTGACCTCTTGGTACGGGAAGCCCATGAACTGCTGGACCTGGGCATTCCGGCCATCGCACTGTTCCCGGTAGTGGATGCCCGCAGCAAAACCCCTGACGGCCGGGAAGCCTTTAATCCGGACGGTCTGGTGCAACGTGCACTGAAAACCCTCAAGGACAGTTGCCCGACCCTGGGCGTGATCACCGATGTCGCCCTCGACCCCTATACGACCCACGGCCAGGACGGCATCATCGATGCCGAGGCTTATGTGCTGAATGACAGCACCGTGGACGTCCTGGTCAAGCAGGCGCTGTCCCATGCCGAAGCAGGCGCCGACATTGTCGCCCCCTCCGACATGATGGACGGTCGTATCGGGGCCATCCGGCAGGCGCTCGAGGCCGCCGGACACAGCAATACCCGCATCCTTGCCTATTCGGCCAAGTATGCCTCCGCTTACTACGGCCCCTTTCGGGAGGCGCTGGGTTCGGCCAGCAACCTGGGCAAGGGCAGCAAGGCCAACTACCAGATGGACCCCGCCAACAGTGATGAGGCCCTGCAGGAAGTGGCTCTGGATCTGGCGGAGGGCGCCGACATGGTGATGATCAAACCCGGCATGCCCTATCTGGACATCGTGCGGCGGGTGAAAGAAAAATTCGGGGTGCCCACTCTTGTCTATCAGGTCAGCGGGGAATATGCCATGCATATGGCGGCTTTCGCCCAGGGCTGGCTGGATGCAGACAGGATCATGCTGGAATCACTGTTGTCCATCAAGCGTGCCGGGGCCGATGGCATTCTGAGTTATTTCTCCAAAAAGGTGGCGAAGCGGCTACAGTGAGCAAGACGGCGCCTTTCGCGAAAATGCAGGGCGCCGTGAAGCGCCGATAAGGCCCCGCAATGAACAGCGAAAAAAATGGGTGCCCCTTTTTTTCCTTGAATCATTTTTATTTGCCCTTATGATACGGTCTTCAACTTCAACGGTTTAAGGAATTGACTATGAGTGACAACCTTGTCCATATCACAGACGCCAGTTTTGAGAGCGATGTGCTCCAGGCCAGCGGCCCGGTTCTGGTGGACTTCTGGGCGCAGTGGTGCGGCCCCTGCAAAATGATTGCTCCCGTTCTGGAAGAGCTGGCCAGTGAATATGACGGCAAACTCAAGATCTGCAAGCTGGATATCGATGCCAATCCCGAAACGGCTCCCAAGTACAATGTAAAAGGCATTCCCACTCTGATCATCTTCAAAAACGGCAATGCAGAAGCCAAGAAGGTGGGTGCGCTGTCGAAATCACAACTGGCCGCTTTCATAGACAGCACCATTTGATATAAAACTGTCAGGCCCTTGGCAATGACTGATTGTCCCGCCCTCCGCACCTGGCGGGCGGGGCAATAAAATGGACCATGTTCTTAACTGCGCAAGGCGCCTTGCCGTGGCACCGCTCAGGTTGCGCAGAGCTCACAATCAATTTTTAGAGGTGCCCTTAAAATAAACTCTGGACTCCCTCAAAATTGGGTGGTAAATTACGGCCTGCTCGTCTCCCGCAGGCAACTCCCAAAGCTAAGTCAATAATTATTTTAAGAATTTTTCAGCTCCTTTTAACCAGCTCGTACGCTTTTCTTTTTTACTCATCATCTTTTAATTTTCCGGTGCCATGAATCTTTCCGAACTCAAAACCAAACCCATCACAGAACTCTTAGTAACCGCCCAGGAAATGGGCCTCGACAACGTTTCCCGAACCCGCAAGCAGGATGTCATCTTCCAGATGCTGAAGAAGCATGCCCGCAGCGGTGAGGATATTTACGGCGACGGCGTGCTCGAAATTCTGCAGGACGGCTTCGGTTTTCTGCGTTCCTCGGATGCCTCCTACCTGGCCGGCCCTGACGACATTTATGTCTCTCCCAGCCAGATCAGACGCTTCAATCTGCGCACCGGCGATACCATTTCGGGGAAAATCCGGCCTCCGAAGGAGGGGGAAAGATATTTTGCCCTGCTCAAGGTCAGCGAAATAAATTTTGATAAACCCGAAAACACCCGCCAGAAAATCCTCTTCGAAAACCTTACCCCCTTATTCCCGGAAGAACGCCTCAAACTTGAACTGGGCAACGGCAGCACCGAGGATTTGAGTTCCCGGGTCATCGACCTGATTGCCCCCATCGGCAAGGGTCAGCGCGGCCTCATCGTGTCGCCACCCAAGGCCGGCAAGACCCTGATTCTGCAAAACATCGCCAAATCCATCACCCGCAACTCCCCCGACTGTCATCTGATCGTACTGTTGATCGATGAGCGGCCCGAGGAAGTCACGGACATGCAGCGCTCTGTGCGCGGCGAGGTCGTGGCCAGCACCTTCGATGAGCCGCCTTCGCGGCATGTGCAGGTGGCCGAGATGGTCATAGAAAAAGCCAAGCGCCTGGTGGAACACAAGGGCGACGTCGTTATCCTGCTGGATTCCATGACCCGCCTGGCACGCGCCTACAACACCATCGTTCCCTCCTCCGGCAAGGTTCTGACCGGTGGTGTCGATGCCCACGCACTGGAACGTCCGAAACGCTTCTTTGGTGCCGCCCGCAACATCGAGGAAGGCGGCAGCCTGACCATCATTGCCACCTGTCTGATCGAAACCGGCTCCAAAATGGATGAAGTGATTTACGAGGAGTTCAAGGGCACCGGCAATATGGAATTGCATCTCGACCGCAAGATGGCCGAGAAACGCGTTTATCCTGCCATCAACGTGCGTCGTTCCGGTACCCGCCGGGAAGAGCTGCTGACCACAGAGGAAGAACTGCAGCGGATGTGGATTCTGCGCAAACTGCTGTCCACCATGGAAGATGTACCTGCCACCGAATTCATTCTCGACAAGCTCAAGGACACCAAGACCAACGAAGAGTTCTTCCAGTCGATGAAACGCAAGTAGCCAGCCAGCATGTTCCGGGACTTACGCGAGTTTATCGATGCGCTCGAGCAGATGGGACAACTCAAGCGTATCAGCATCCCGATAGATCCCCGGCTGGAGATGACCGAAATCTGTGATCGCACCCTGCGTCAACAGGGCCCGGCGCTGTTATTTGAAAACCCCAAAGGCTTCAGCATTCCCGTCCTCGGCAACCTCTTCGGCACACCGGAGCGAGTGGCGCTGGCCATGGGGCAGAAGGATCTTCACGCCCTGCGCGATGTCGGCAAACTGCTGGCCTTTCTGAAAGAACCCGATCCGCCCAAAGGCTGGAAGGATGCCTGGGAAAAACTGCCATTGTTCCGGCAAACCCTGTACATGGCTCCCAAGGTGCTCAAAACCCCACCCTGCCAGGAAATCATTATCGACGCCGCCGACGTCAATCTGCATGAGCTGCCGATCCAGACCTGCTGGCCGCAGGACGCCGGTCCGCTGCTGACCTGGCCCCTGGTGATCACCCGTGGTCCGGTCCGGGAGCGCCAGAATCTGGGCATCTACCGCATGCAGTTGCTGGGCCGCAACAGACTCATCATGCGCTGGCTGTCACATCGTGGCGGCGCTCTGGATTTTCGTGACTGGCAGCAGCAGCATCCCGGCCAGCCCTTTCCGGTGGCCGTCGCCATCGGCGCCGACCCGGCCACCACGCTGGCAACGGTCACACCGATTCCGGATACCCTCTCCGAGTATGCCTTCGCCGGTCTGCTGCGGGGCGCCAAAACCGAAGTGGCCACTTGTCTCGACAGCCAGCTGCAAGTGCCGGCCACTGCCGAATTCATTCTTGAAGGCGTGATAAAAGCTGATGATATGGCCGATGAAGGCCCCTTCGGTGACCATACCGGCTATTACAATGATGTGGAAAAATTTCCGGTTTTTACCGTACAGAAAATCACTCACCGGAAAAACCCGATCTATCACAGCACCTACACCGGCCGCCCCCCGGACGAGCCTGCCATTCTGGGCCTTGCACTGAATGAAATTTTTATTCCACTGATTCAAAAACAGTATCCCGAGATCGTCGACTTCTATCTGCCTCCGGAAGGCTGTTCCTATCGTCTGGCCATCGTCAGCATCAGAAAGCAGTATCCCGGCCATGCGCGCCGCATCATGATGGGAGTATGGTCTTTTCTGCGCCAGTTCATGTATACCAAGTTTGTCATCATCACCGATGAGGATGTCGATATCCGCGACTGGAAGGATGTGATCTGGGCCATGAGCACCCGCATGGACCCGGCCCGGGATACCGTCACCATTGAAAATACCCCGATAGATTATCTGGATTTTGCGTCTCCGGTTTCCGGTCTGGGTTCCAAAATCGGCTTTGACGCCACCAACAAAATGCCCGGTGAAACCCAGCGCGAATGGGGCGTGCCGATCAGCATGGATGCCATCACCAGGAACCGCATCGATGAGCTGTGGGCAGAATTGGGGATTGGGGTCCCGCCTGCGCGGGAATGACGGGTGGAATTGGGCAGACAGCGCCGTGGTGCGTCTGCAGAAAGGACGAAGGCTTATCGCACGGGCGCGGGAGCGATGGCCTTGCGGTAATGCGCTGCGCTTTCCCTGAACTGTCCCATCTGCTCCAGCAGCCGGCCCAGCTCGGCATTGATCCCGGCACTCAGGTCTTGATTGCGGGAACGGGCCAGGGCTGTCTCGAAATACTCTCGCGCCTGCTGCCAGTCTTCGTTGAACATACTGACCCGCCCCAGGCTCAGAGCCAGCACGGCATTGCCGGGCTGATCCCTGAACCAGGCCGACAGCAGTTTCTCCTGTCGTTGGCCATCCAGCATCCGCCTGCGCCCAAGCTCGGCGGCCACCTGATCACTCCACTGCCGCCTGAGAAATTTTGCCACCCTGGTCAAGACCTCTTCTTCATGCCCGGATTCCAGGGCCTGCAAGCGCTTCAGGTAAGCGAGCAGCACCTGTTCATCACTGCGCAGGTTTTTGGGCAGGGCTTCCCAGATGGACATCAGGGCCTGACCGTCATCGGGCGCCGTCCGCGCGAACTGAAACAAGGCGGCTTGCCGCTGCAAGTCCAGCAGCTCTTCCGCCATCAACACCCCCTGCTTTTCCAACTCAGGCAGAAGGTTCTGCAAATGTTCCCAGTCTGCCAGCTGCAAATAAATATTTTTTATCTGGCGCAGAATATATTTATTGGCAGGCAGCTTTTTTTTCAGTTCCAGCAGAATCGAAAGGCTCTGCTCAAACCGTCCTGCCCTGAACTCCAGCCTTGCCCGCCATGATTGAATATTCGTATCAAAACCAGAGGCGTTTTTTTCTGCCTGTTCCAAACAATAGCGGCAGGAATGCTGGTCACCATTTTCAAAGGCGGCCAGACTGGCCGCCAGAAAATTGATGAGCGGTGTCTCCACCCTGGCGGCATTTTCCACCAGCAAGGCATAAGCCTGCTGCCATTCACCCAGGGTCAGCAACAACAGACCTTTATCGCTCAGAGACCTGGCCCTGTTGCTGCGCCGAAGCAAATGCCCGGAGCCGCGTTTCAGCAGACGCAGCGGATTGATGCGGGCCAGCACCCACAGCAGACAGTAGACAAGTGCTGCCAGCACCAGCAAGACCGCCAGCACGAAGGCCAGACTGGTTTCCAGAGAATAGGCGCGGTAGGAGATCAACAGGTAGCCGGGGTCGTCCTTCAGGATTCCGGCCAGTGCCAGTCCGACGAACAGCGCCAGCAACGCGTAGATAAAAAACCGGATCATGGATTTTCCCGCCTCGGCGCAAACGTCTGCTGTTCTGCATTCGCCAGCAGCCGGTCGAGTGCATTCAGACCCCGGTCACTGCTGGGGATGTCGATGCCGACGGGCGTATCCCGCAAGGTGGCAAGGCGGCGCATGACACCCGGCTTTTCCGGGCTGTCGGCAGACAGGTAGTCCTGTGCCAGAATGCGTGCCTGCTCCAGACTTTCCCGATAAATGCCTGGCTGTGCCTGCAACAGCGCCAGGCGGGCTTCCTCTATCCTGAGCAGAATATGCTGCCTGATCTGAAAACCCTGTTCCGCCGACAGCATGGGCTGCACCGGAACATCCCGGCGCCGGATCACCAGATAGTTATCCAGGCGGTCAAGAATGGCGTCCAGATAGCCTCCATCCGGCCCCGTCCGGTCAGTGCCGGCATCGGCCAGGCTCTGCGCGTTCGTCACCTGCACACTGATAGTACCCAGTTGCCGGGAAACGGCTCCGAGTTCGAGATACAAGCCTTCCACATCGATTGTCGGCAGGGCTCTCAGACCGGCGAGATCGGATGCCAGCGCTTCCCTGACCACAAAAATGCCCGAACCGTCGAACTGCCCGAGAATCTTGTCCGCTGCCGTATAAAGCTGCAATGCCCCCGCTATGTCTGCGGCCTGCAACAAACGCTGCTGGCCCAGTCGCAGCAGGGACTGCGCTTCGGCCAGCAGAACCGACTGATTGTCACCTGCCGCAAAACTGCGCAGATTCTGCTGCAGCCGATTCAGCTCCTGCTCCAGACGTCTCACTTCGGTGTCCAGCGTCGCGTCAATACCGGCCCTGAAGGCACTGTCCTGACCTTGCTGGTCCGCAAGCGTCTGACGCAACCCGGCCACCTCGGCCTGGACCGCTGCCAGGCCCTGTTGCAAATCCGGGATGCGGCTATCGTCCTGTGCCTTTTCCTGCTCTGCCTGACGCTGCCAGGCCAGCAGACTTTCCTGGGATTCTTTCAGGCTCAGACCCATCAGGAAGAGGTAGGCCAGCCCGGCCGCAAAGACCAGACACAGCAACAGCATCCCGATGCCGGGACTGGTTTTCCGCTGCCTTGTGTTCGCGCTCCCGGCCTCAGCCTCCAGGGCGGATTTTTCCTCTGGCGCCGGTGCCTGTTCGTGTGCTTCAGTACTCATTGGCGCGCACCCTCACTGTTGACTGCTGCGACATTTACCGGGGACCGTTCCGTAAAACTGTCCCTGATCGCCTCATCATCGGCTCCCGCCATGACCTGAATGCTCCTGAAACCGGCTTCCCGAGCCAGTTCGCACAGCCGTGGCGACGACACCCGCACACGGGTATCGAACAAGGCCGGAAAAATTCCGGCAAACAGGCTGAGCAGGCTTTCCAGGGCTTCGGCACTGCTGATGACGATCGTATCCGGGGGATAGTCCCGGATCGCGTTCATCAGGTAGCCGTGACTGTAGTCCGGGGCAATACGGCGATACAGTTCCACGTAATCGGGAATGGCTCCACGCGCCCGCAAGCCATCGGCCAGGGTCTCGCGGCCACCCAGACCGCGAAAGATCAATATCCGTTTATGGCTTATTTCCTGCAGTGCCGGCAGTGCCAGCAGTGCTTCACTGCCCATGCCCTGCCGGGGCCAGCTCACGTCAAGCTGATGGTTTTGAATGATCGCCGCCGTGCCGGGACCCACGGCGAAGTTACGAATATGGGCCGGGTACTGCGGCCAGAAGTCGTGCACATACTGCATGCCGATCCGGGCGGCATTGCTACTGATGAAAATGGCCATGTCGTAACTGTCCAGATTCAGCATGCGGGCCCGAACCCGCTCATCGCAGGCCAGAGGCTCGATGTGCAGCAGGGGGATATGCCGCACGCGTGCGCCACGGCTCTGCAACCAGTCCATGATGCCGCTCACCTGATCCAGCGGCCGCGTCAGCCACACGCAGGTATTTTCCAGCCCCTGTTCTGCCATGACCTCATCCCGCCAGTGTAATGTCTGCCAGAATTTCCCCCGCTCCCTGTCGCTGCAGGTCCTCCGCAACCCGCAGCCCGAGCGCTTCCGCCTGCTGCCGGTCGGCACTGGCCTCACTGCGCAGAATCCGCAGGCCCGTCACGGTGCCGACGAGGCCGCGCAAATGCAGGCTCCGGCCATCTGCGCTCAATTGCGCCAGGCCCGCCACAGGCACCTGGCAGCCGCCGTTGAGCCTGGCATTCATGGCCCTTTCGGCAAGCACGCAGGCTGCCGTGTCGGCATGATGCAAAACCTGAATCAGTGCCTTCACCGGTGCATCCGCCATGCGGCATTCGATGCCAATGGCGCCCTGTCCACCTGCCGGCAATGACAGCTCTGTGCTCAGGCGTTCCCGGATCCGTCCGGCCAGCCCCAGCCGGATAAGACCTGCGGCCGCCAGAATGATGGCATCGTAGTCACCGGCATCGAGCCGGCGCAACCGGGTGTTCACATTGCCACGCAAGTCCTTGATGCGGATATCCGGCCGCAAGGCCTGCAACTGACACTGCCGGCGCAGGCTGGAGCTGCCGACCACGGCACCCGCCGGCAGTTCGGCAAAACTGTTGAAACGATTGGCGACAAAGGCATCGTGGTAATCTTCCCGCGCACAGATCACCGCCAGGCCCAGGCCATCCGGAAATTCCATCGGCACATCCTTCATGGAATGCACGGCAATGTCGGCACGGCCGTCGAGCAGGGCGTATTCCAGTTCCTTGATGAAAAGACCCTTGCCACCTACCCTGGCCAGCGGCGAGTCCAGAATCTGGTCGCCGCGAGTGGTCATCGGCAGCAGGCTCACCTCGAGCCGGGGATGGGCGCGTTGCAGGGCTGCCTGCACATACTCTGCCTGCCACAGGGCCAACGGACTTTCGCGAGTGGCAATACGCAGTGTTTTCTGACTCATGTTGAAGGCCGGTTTTCGGAAACAGGCGGGCTATTTTACGCTATCCTCCCGGGGAAGCTACCCCGCACCACTGTCGGGTTGCTATAATCCGCGCCCACCATGCCTCTTGCCGGAAACTTGTCATGAACCAGGACGACCAGAACAGCAGCAAACCCTGGGGTGGCCGCTTCACTGAAGCCACCGATGCCTTCGTCGAACGTTTTACCGCTTCGGTAGGCTTTGACAAGCGCCTGTATGCCGCCGACATCGCCGGTTCCATTGCCCACGCCACCATGCTTGGCCGCAGCGGGATCATCTCTGAAGCCGAAGCCGACGCCATCATCACCGGACTGAAGAATATCCGCAGCCAAATCGAGCAGCAGCAGTTCGACTGGTCCGTGAGTCTGGAAGACGTGCACATGAATATCGAAGCGGCGCTGACCGCCGCCATTGGCAACACCGGCAAAAAACTCCACACCGGGCGCTCCCGCAATGATCAGGTGGCCACCGATATCCGGCTCTATGTCCGCGCTGAAATTGATCAGGTAAGCGCCGGCATCCGCGCCTTGCAACGCGGTATCCTGACGCTCGCCGAAGCCGAGGCCGGCACCATCATGCCCGGCTTCACACACCTGCAAACGGCCCAGCCCATCACCTTTGGCCATCACCTGATGGCCTGGTTTGAAATGCTGCAACGCGATCATGGCCGTCTGCAGGACTGCCGCAAGCGCCTGAATGTCTCGCCGCTGGGCGCCGCCGCACTGGCGGGCACGACCTTTCCCATCGACCGCGAGCTTAGCGCCAGCCTGCTGGGCTTTGACCGGCCTTCGGAAAACTCTCTGGATTCAGTCAGCGACCGCGACTTTGCCATTGAACTGACGGCAGCGGCCAGCCTCTTGATGATTCATCTGTCACGTTTTTCCGAGGAACTGGTGCTGTGGACCTCCTCGCAATTCGATTTCATCGATCTGCCGGATCGTTTCTGCACCGGCTCGTCCATCATGCCGCAAAAAAAGAATCCCGATGTGCCGGAGCTGGTCCGGGGCAAAAGCGGCCGGGTCAGCGGCCACCTGGTGTCCCTGCTGATGCTGATGAAGTCACAGCCCCTTGCCTACAACAAGGATAATCAGGAAGACAAGGAACCGCTGTTCGACACCCTGGATACGCTCAAGGACTGCCTGCAGGCCTACGCCGACATGGTGCCGGCCATCAAGGCCAAAAAAGACAATATGCGGATGGCGGCCCTGCGTGGTTTTGCCACCGCCACCGATCTCGCAGACTATCTGGTCAAAAAAGGCATGCCCTTCCGTGATGCCCATGAAGTGGTCGGCAAGACCGTTGCCTACTGTGTCGCCAACAATGAAGACCTGACCAGCATTTCGCTCGCCCGCCTGCAGGAGTTTTCGGCACAGATCGGCCCGGATGTTTTTTCCGTGTTGACTCTGGAAGGTTCGGTCAATGCCCGCAATCACATCGGCGGTACGGCACCGGCCCAGGTGAAGGCTGCCATCGCCAGAGCCAGGGCGGCGCTCGCCGATTGATGTTCCTCTGCCCGTTGATCAAAAATTCTCAAGCTCTTCATTGCAGCTGAGCCACTGGGACTCCAGCGCGTCGACCTCGCTGCCGAGCCTGCCCTGCTCCTGCAGAATGCCGTTGAGTTCACCCTTGTTCTGATCCTCATAGAGCGCCGTGTCTGCCAGCCGCCGTTCCAGTTCACGCTGGCGCTGATGTTTTTTGTCCAGTTCCTGTTCCAGCTTCCTGATTCTATTGGTCAGCGGTTTTATCTGATTCCGGTAAGCCGCCGATTGCTGCCGCTGCTCCTTGCGGTCAGGCTTGCCGTCGCCAGCGCCCGTCCTGGAATTTTTCTGCTCCGACCTTGCTGCCTCCAGCAGCATTTTTTCATAGTCATCCAGATCGCCTTCAAAATATTCCACACGCCCTGCTTTGACCAGCAGAAACTGATCGACCGTATTGTTGAGCAGATAACGGTCATGTGATACCAGAATCAGGGCGCCGCTGTACTCCTGCAGGGCGACCGTAAGGGCGTGACGCATCTCCAGATCCAGATGGTTGGTAGGCTCATCCAACACCAGCAGATTGGGACGCTGCATTACCACCAGGGCCAGCGCCAGCCGTGATTTTTCACCTCCAGAAAAATGACCGATCGTTTCCATGATGCGATCGCCCTGGAAATCGAAACGCCCCAGAAAATCACGCGCCTCCTGCTCCCGGATAGTTTTGTCCAGAGCCTGCAGCAATTGCAATGGCGTGGCAGCGGCGTCCATCACATCGATCTGATGCTGTGCACAATAGGCAACTTTCAGATGATCGGAGCGGCTTGTCTCGCCACCCAGCACGGGCAGCTGATTTGCCAGCACCTTGAGCAGGGTGGACTTGCCCTGGCCATTGGCACCGAGCAGGCCAATTCGGGAATCGGCCCGGATATTGATGGAAAAATTCCTGATCAAGACCTCCTTGTAACCCACGTCGATGCGATCACAGGCCAGCAGACTGTCCGGCAGTTTATCCGGTTTCGGAAAACTGAACTGAAAGGGTGAATCGACATGGGCGGGCGCGATCAGGGTCATCCGGTCAAGCTCTTTCAGGCGGCTCTGCGCCTGCCTGGCCTTGTTGGCCTGGACCCGAAACCGCCGCACAAAGTTCTCAATTTCCTGCTTGCGCTGCTGCTGTTTCTGATAAATGGCCTGCTGCTGTGCCAGGCGCTCGGCCTTCTGCCGTTCATAGTCACTGTAGTTGCCACGGTAGAGCGTCAATTGCTGATTGTCGACGCTGGCAATATGGCTGACCACCTTGTCCAGAAAGCTGCGGTCATGCGAAATCAGCAGCAGTGTTCCCGGATAGCGCTGCAACCATTGTTGCAGCCACAGGGTGGCCTCGAGGTCCAGATGGTTGGTGGGTTCATCCAGCAACAGCAGGTCGGAGGGTGTCATCAAGGCCTGCGCCAGATTGAGGCGGATACGCCAGCCACCGGAGAATTCCTGTACCGCTTTCTGAAACTCGGCCGTCTGGAAACCCAGGCCAGACAGCAACTGCTCGGCCCGGTTTGTCACCGAATAACCGTCCATGAGCTCGAGCTCCGCATGCAGCTGACCCAGCTGCTCGTGCCTGGCGGCAGCCTCGGCCTCTGCAATGGCGCTTTCGACCCGGCGCAAGCCCGTATCGCCATCGATCACATACGCCAGCGCCGGGCGGGAACTGCCCTCGGTTTCCTGACGCATCTGGGATTTTTTCAAACCCTCGGGCATATCGAGCCTGCCCTCGTCGTGGCTCAACTCGCCCATCAACAACTTGAACAGGCTGGTTTTGCCACTGCCGTTACGGCCAATCACGCCAATTTTCTGGCCACTGTAGATATTGAGGCTCGCCTGACTCAGCAGAAGCTGAGTACCGCGGCGCAGGGCGATGTTCTGAAGGGAAATCATGGTGGGTAGTGCAGTGTCCTGTATAAAGGCGGTGCCAATTCTATTGCAAACCGGAGCGGAAAACACGTTTATGGATTCAAGAGCGGTTCCCGGCCATAATGACCAAGGACACCATTACCGACAGAGGACAGCATGATGGAAGACGGTCTGAGCCTGATCGAGCTGTACGTCATTCCCTGGAGCATCAAACTGCTCACCGCCGTGGTGATCTTTGTGCTGGGCAAATTCCTGGCACATGCGCTGACCGGCTTATCCCGCAAAGCCATGGCCAAGTCCCGTCTGGACCCCATGCTGGCAAATTTCTTTGCCAATCTCATGTACACGGCCCTGCTGGTAGCGGTGATTCTTGCCGCCATCGACGGCCTCGGGGTCAACATTACCTCGCTGCTGGCCATCGTGGGTGCCGCCGGGCTGGCCATTGGTCTGGCCCTGAAGGATTCCCTGTCCAACTTTGCCGCCGGCATCATGATTATCATTTTTCGCCCATTCAAAACAGGAGACTTCATCACGGCCGGTGGCAGCAGCGGCGTGGTGGATGAAATCGGCCTGTTCTGCACCCTGCTGCACACTGGCGACAATCAACGCATCATCATGGCCAATGCCAGTGTCTTTGCCAGCACCATCATCAATGCCAGTGCCCTGCCAACCCGCCGCATCGATCTGGTGATCGGCATCAGCTATGACGACAATATCGGCCAGGCCAGAGACGTGATCAGGCGCGTCATCCAGGCCGAGGACCGTATTCTCGCCGACCCGGCACCCGTCATTGCCGTGGCCGAACTGGCTGACAGCAGCGTCAACCTGAATGTCCGGCCCTGGGTCAATACCGACGACTATTGGGCTGTGCGCGGACAACTGATCGAAGACATCAAGGGTGCCCTGGATCAGGCTGGCATCACCATTCCCTATCCTCAGCGCGATGTGCATATGCATGCGGCAGCGGGCATCGCTCAGGCTGATGGAAAATGAGCGGCAAGTCAGTATAATTGCCTCCTTCAGCCTACTCTCAGTGGATGCCCCCCGGCACATGAAACTTTTGTTTGTCACCATCACGCTCTGCGCTCTTTGCCTGAGCACCGCCTGCGGCCAGAAGGGCCCCCTGGTGCCACCGCCGCCGCCCAGCGTCACCGTGCCGGTCTAGACCCATGGATGCTTTTCAGTACCGGGATGATCAACTTTTCGTTGAGGATATGCCGCTGGCTGCCATTGCCGGGCAGTTTGGCACGCCTTGCTATGTCTACTCCCGCGCCATGCTGGAGACCGCATTCAAGGCTTATCAGACGGCGCTTGGCAATCGTCCCCACCTGCTCTGCTACGCGGTCAAAGCCAACTCCAACATCGCCGTTCTCAATGTGCTGGCGCGGCTGGGTGCCGGCTTCGACATTGTTTCCGAGGGCGAGCTGGAACGGGTACTGGCCGCCGGTGGCGATCCCGCCAGGACCATTTTTTCCGGGGTCGGCAAAAGCGCCCGGGAAATGGCCAGGGCGCTGCAAGCCGGCATTCGCTGCTTCAACGTGGAATCCCATGCCGAGCTGCTGAAACTCGATGAAGTGGCCTGTAGCCTGGGCCGCCGGGCGGCGATTTCCCTGCGCGTCAACCCCGATGTGGACGCCAACACCCATCCCTATATTTCCACTGGACTCAAGGACAACAAGTTCGGCATTGCCCTGGCCGACGCCGCCGACATCTATGCCCTGGCGGCGTCCCTGAAGGGTATTCGAATCGTCGGTCTCGACTGCCATATCGGCTCCCAGCTCACCAGCCTTGCGCCCTTTCTGGATGCTCTCGGACGCCTGCTGGCGCTGATCGACAGGCTGAGCGCCCAGGGCATTGACATCGAACATCTGGATCTGGGCGGTGGGCTCGGTGTGCGCTATGAGCAGGAAAACCCGCCGAGCCCCGGCCAGTATATTGCCGCCATCGTCGCGGGCCTGGGAACGCGCAAACTGCCCCTGATTTTTGAACCGGGGCGCTCGATCTGTGCCAATGCCGGTGTCTTGCTGACCACCGTGGAATATCTGAAATGTGGCGAAGACAAGAATTTTGCCATCGTTGATGCGGCCATGAACGATCTGATCCGTCCTGCGCTTTACCAGGCCTGGATGGACATCGTGCCGGTCCGGCGCCCGGCCGAGGCTTTTTTTGCGAGCAACAAGCGCGATTATGATGTGGTGGGGCCGGTGTGTGAATCGGCGGATTTTCTGGGCAAAAACCGGCGTCTGGCGCTGAATGCCGGGGATTTGCTGGCGGTGCGCTCGGCCGGCGCCTATGGCTTTACCATGAGTTCCAACTACAATACCCGCAACCGCGCCGCCGAAATCATGGTGGATGGCGACCAGGCACACCTGATCCGGCGCCGGGAAACCTATGACGACCAATTGCAACTGGAGCATCTGCTCCCGGCTACGACCTGAACCAGGGCCAACATGATGCTTGATTTCTGCAAAATGCACGGCCTCGGCAACGACTTCATGGTCGTCGATCTGCTGCGCCAGGACGCCCAGTTCAGGCCCGACACGGTGCGGGCGCTGGCGAACCGCAGAACCGGTGTCGGTTTCGATCAATTGCTGTTGATCGAAGCACCCAGCGATCCCGACTGCGATTTCCGTTATCGTATCTACAATGCCGATGGCAGCGAGGCGGAACACTGTGGCAATGGCTCTCGCTGCATCGCCAGGTTCGTGATGGACAAGGGCCTGGCCTTTGGTCAACGTATCCGGCTGCAGATGGCCAGCGGCAGTATCGAAACCCGCATCCTCGACAACGGCCTGGTCACGGTGGACATGGGCGCGCCGCAGCTGGACCCGGCGGCCATCCCCTTTGCTGCCATCACCCAGGCCGTCGTCTATCCACTGCACCTCGCCGCCACCGGCCAGACTCTCGAGATCTCGGCGCTTGCCATGGGCAATCCCCATGCGGTACTGCTGAGCGACGATATTCATACTGCCCCGGTGGCCGCACTGGGGCCCCTGATCGAATGCCATCCCGATTTCCCCCGGCGAGTGAATGCCGGGTTTATGCAGGTGCTGAACCGGGGTAGAATCCAGCTGCGGGTATTTGAACGTGGCGCCGGCGAGACCTCTGCCTGTGGTACCGGGGCCTGTGCCGCCGTCGTCGCGGGCCAGCTCAGGGGGCTGCTGGATCACAGGGTCACGGTCGTACTGACGGGCGGCGAGCTGGATATCGAATGGCAGGGGGGAAATTCTCCCGTGCTGATGACTGGACCCGCCGTCACCGTCTTTGATGGGAAAATCGACTATCGACTCATGAGCGCTGGGACAAGTATATGAAAGCCGCTGAAACCGACACCCTCGATGACAGTCTCGATGACAGCCAGGTTGCCGCCTGGCTCGCCACTCATCCTGATTTCTTCAGGGTTCATGGCGAGCTGTTGACCAGCCTCACCATCCCCCATGAAAGCGGCAGCGCAATTTCCCTGCTGGAACATCAGATCAATCTGCTGCGCGACAAGAACCGTGACCTTCAGCACAAGGTTGACAATTTTCTGGCCAATGCCAAGGCCAATGCCAGGCTTTTCGAAAAAACCAGACTGATGATTCTGGAATTCCTCAAAGCCTCATCGATGGACGAATTGAACAAGGTCGTGGATCTTACCATCAGCCGGGAATTCGGCTCCACCAGAACCCGCCTGCTGTTTACTGCCGGGACCGCCAGGACTGAAGGCGGGCAGGATATGGATGAGCAGGAGGCGCGGGAAATACTGGGGCCCCTGTTTGAAAAGCAACGAACCTTCTGCGGTGAACTGAATGAGGCGCAAGCCCGTCTGTTGTTTCCTGAAGAAGCCAGCAAAATTGTCTCCGCGGCCATCATTTCGATTCACAGCACCACGGCGCCAGACACCGAAGCAAAGGCCACGCCCTCTGCGCTTCTGGTCATCGGCAGTGAAAAGACCCGGCACTTCAATTCTGAACAGGATACCCTGTTTCTGGACTTTATCGGTGAGGTCATCGCTGCCCTGATCTCCCGCATGGCCTGAATGGCAGCGGGCAGATTTTGCCCGGGCCGAACGGCCGTTACCGGAGCTGCCGGGCGTCTGATTCGGGCATGTCGGTCGCCACGTCCAGGGTTTTTCCCTGGATGCCGACGACAATGGCAAAGTAAAGGACAGAGCCCACGCCGATGAGCAGGCCAACCACCACGCCGGCGTCGACGATGCCGCGCCAGGGCTGCGGCATCATGCCCACGAGCAGCACCAGCACGACAATCGCCGCAGTGACGGAGAAGGAAATGATTTTTCGCCTGGCCGTCGCGTGAATGTAGCCAAAGCAGACCAGGGGTGCCAGAACCAGCAACAAGGGGGATGGATGCTTGCTCAGATAGTCTCCCCGCACCACCACCCGGGGTGCAAAATTGCAGTGAAAGCCCCGGTAGCCTTCCGCGAAGGCCATGTACAGGGTAAAGCTGACGAGTACGATCCAGTGCAGCAGGTTCAGCGGATAGGCAGACATTTCGACGACCTTGGCTCCCACCCTGACAATGGCGAGGATCAGGATGGCAACAACCCCGGTAATTCCCCAGTAATAACCCAGCTTACCCAATGAAAACCTCGACACGATGAGCCCATGAAACGCCGCGGGATTGTAGCAAAAATAACACGATGACGGGGGAGCTGCCGGCGCAGCGTGCAGAGCCTGTCAGTCAGCCGACACTTTCCGGAAGCTCAGTTCATAGCGGGTGCCCTGACCAGGAGCGATGGCGAAGCTCAGCCGTGCCCCCATTCTCTTCATGAGCCCCTGCTGCATCCTATGCTCATCCGGCGCTGTGGACCACTCATCACTGACGAGGCTGAGCACCATCTCGTCGTCACGGTCTTCAAACTCAAGCAGCAGATGCAGAGCGGCAGTCTTCCCGGCCACCCTTCTGGCATGCAGGCTTTCGCCGCTTTCCACCAGGACATAACGCAACAATTCCCGGGTCGCCCTGGTCAGGGGCTCGACCAGGGCAGATGGCAGCACCGCCTCGGGCTGATAACGAAAGTCCAGATGTCCCGGCCGCCCCATCGCAGTCCCCAGCTGTCGCAGATAAGCCCTGAGTGCCGGCAACAAGCGTGCAAATGCCAGGGGCTGGCTGTGCTCCATCGGCAGTGGCTCACGCCGGGATCGCTCAGTGAGCCTGTCCTGCAGCCAGAGCTGAAGGGCATTCAGTGTCCGCTGATGTGCAGCCACGTCCTGCCAGGCGGCGGCCTGGTCCAGCATGGCGGCAATGGCCCGGTGCGCTTCCATCAACAGGGCTGCAGGAAAGTGTGCTTGCTGCGGCAGCAGCTGAATCTCGCTGTAAATTTCCAGCAAGGCGCTGCTCAGGGCTTCAAGCCTGTACACTTTCAGCGCCGCCGCACTCGCCTCGAGTATCCGCAACTCCCGGCAGATACCCGGCATCGGCATTTGCAATGCCGCCCGGGACAGAAACCATGCCGGCTCTGGTTGTGCCAGGACATTGATATGCCGGGCCAGAAAAGACGGCAATTCGCCAATGGACAGTGGCGGCTCAGCACCGCTGTCAAGGCCACTGACAAGGTGTTTCTGCCGCCTGCCCGCCGCTGCCATGCCGTCCAGAAACACAGCAAACACGTCAATTTCCAGGCCGAGCAAAGCCGCTGATGCTGCCGCAGCCGAGTGTTTGCGGCCCACCAGGATGTCGGCCAGCATGCAAGAAAATGTTTCAAGATTGCCGGCAAATCCGGCACTCAGCGGCGCCTGCCACACCCAGTGCTGAACCACGACCTGGTAGACGATTCTGACGGTGCGGGCGGAAATTGCCAGGTCCAGGGATGTGCACAACAGCGTCAGCCGATAAAACAGCCAGACCAGATCATGGTTGATACAGCTCAGGGCCTGCCTCCTGCCAGGCCTGAGCACACGCCTCATTCTGCGCTGGTAACGGGCCGCTTCCTGATGCACCAGCCGGGCCAGGGTCCTGTCCTGCCGGGCACTTGCCCACCAGTGAGCCAATTCGCTTTCCCAGTCCCGGCACTGCAGCGCCGCCAGCAGCCTGTCACGGCAGGGGGCCGGGTCGGCAAGCGTGCTCCAGCGGGCGCCCTCCTCCAGCTCCAGCAACAGGGCGACCCTGACCAGTTGTAGCACCACTTGCCGGCTGACACGACGGTGCCCGCCATCCGGCAGAAAACGTTCGTGCAGGGCGCATTCACAGCTGGCGACACCGATCAGTGCCTGGGTCTGCTCCGTCTGCGCCAGCAAGGCTCGCAGCCTTGCCATCAGTGCGAACACCGTGGCGGCTTCCTGCTCGTCCTTGACACTGAGCAGGCTGACCAGCTTGCAGATGAGTCTATGCACTTCCTGCAGCAGAATCTGCCTGGCCTGCCACAGCTGCTGCTGCCGGCAACAGCCGTCGAGACTCCCGGCATCGAAAGGCACCTGCCCCGGCAGGATGGTGTCGTCCTGATCCGACAGCCCTTCCAGGCAAAACCAGCCCCGCACCAGCAGGCCGGCCCGCTCTCGCGGGACACTGTCAGAACCGGGGACAGCAAGGATATTGTCGAGCAAGGCAGGTAAAAATACCGACTGCCTGCCCGCCGCGAAAGGGCAAAGCGCCCGCAGCCTGAGCAGTCGTACCTGCGCCATTTGCAACACCGGCTGTTCAGGATTCCGGCCCTCGGTCGAAGCCAGCACCCTCAATTCGGTACCGGCGCGGACAATGTCTTCCGCCAGCAACGCGGCAATGATGCTTTCCGGTGGGCTTTCAAAAAATTCCGAGCAGGCATATAAATTTCTGGCCATGGCAACATGCTTGCCATCCGAGCGGAAATCGCCGAAATTCTCGCTGATTCCATTTTTTTGACTTTTCGTACTTTTATTATATGTTGCCAGCATTTTTGCCAGCACCAGCAATCGTTCGATATCCGGACCTTGCGCTCCGGAATTCCTGCCCTGATCAAAGAAACGGGCAAGATGAACAAGCTTGAGTATTGCTGTCGCAAGCTGTTGCCGCCGGCCATGGGCATCTCCGTGCAGACAGGCCGGCAGGCCAAGCTGGATGAGCCTGAATGCTTCTGCCTTGTATCGTTCGAAGCCGCGCTGCGCTGCTGTCCTGTCCATTGCTTTCCTGCTCAGAGCTGCGCCAAAACCTCGGCCAGAACGGCTTGCAGCTGCTCTTTTGTCCCCGGCCACACCAGCGTTTGCGCAAAGCCCAGTTTTGCGGCCCATGCCGCATCGGTATGCCTGTCGGCCGTCGTCAGCAGGATGGGGCGAAGCCTGAGCTTTTCCAGCAACTGCCGCCCCCACTGAAACCCGTTACCCCGGGCCGGCAAGACATCCAGCAGCGCCAGCCGAATGTCATGCGCGATGACCAGACTCTCCGCCTGCGCGACGGTTTCTGCCCGCAGGCAGATGAAACCCAAGGCCTGCAACTGCCGCTCCAGCAGACAAGCCTGCACCGGCGAGTCATGCAGCAGCAATATCTTTTTCTGACTGTTCATGCTGACAGCTGTCTTTTGCCGGGGGTTCTTCGTCAAGACTCGCTGCAATCACCGCCAGAAATTCCTGGCTGCTGAACGGTTTTTGCAGCACTCGGTCAGCACCCAGCACCTCAGCCCTGACGCTGTTGAACAGGTTTTCTTCGGCACTGAGCAGGATGAAGGGAATATGCCGGTACGCATCCCGGCTTTTCAGCAGGACACAGGTCTGAAAGCCATCGAGCTGGGGAGCATGCATGTCCATAAAAATGATGTCCGGCATCGTTCTCGCAATGCTGCACAGAGCATCGAAGCCATTGCCTTCACTGTGAAATGAATACGCGGCCAGTTCAGCAAGTTTTTTGACGCTTTGCACAATGCTCTTGTTGCTGTCGACAAAGAGAATATGCCTGCGCGGTCTGAGCGTTTCCATACGCACTCCTTTGATTCATGGCGCCGTTCATGTTTCCTCGGAGTCTGCGCCGCCTGCGACTTCCCCGCATCGGACCGGTCATTTCGACGGCGCAGACTCCTAGGAGCCTGCGCCGTAGAAATGATCGAGCCGAGGGTTTTCCACATTGAGGCCATTTTTTCGATCGTCCGAGGCGCATAGTGGTGACTATGTAACGAGGAGGATCGGGAAAATGGCCCAATGTGGGGAAGTCGCAGGCCGATTGGCTTCTACCGCGCAGGCTCCTAGCCTCGTCAGGTTTAGCACAGCTTTTTTGATCATGCCAAAAATTATCCTCAGCAATCCTGTCGTACCCCGGTGGTCCGTGCTGTCACGCTTTTACCCGAAAGCGGGTATAATCGCGGCCACTCGCCACCCTTCGGGAACCCTGAATTGACCATGAATCACAGACTCGCTGTCGTGATGGACCCCATAGCCACCATCAACGTCAAGAAAGACACGACCCTTGCCATCTTGCAGGCGGCCCAGAAACGCGGCTGGACCTTGTTCTACATCGAGCAGGATGGTCTCTATCTGGATAACGGAAAGGCCATGGGCGTAATGCATGCGCTGACCGTACATGATGACAAGACGTCCTGGTTCACGCTGGCAGAGCCCATCCAGGTGCCCTTGAGTTCGGTCGATGTCATTCTGATGCGCAAGGACCCTCCGTTCGACAACGAATACATCTACAGCACCTATATCCTGGAGGAGGCCGAACGCCAGGGGACGCTGATCGTCAACAAACCCCAGAGCCTGCGCGACTGCAACGAGAAGGTCTTTGCCACCCACTTTCCCCAGTGCTGTCCGCCGGTGCTGGTGACCCGCCGCAAAGACCTGCTCAAGGCCTTTCATCAAAGCCATGGCGATGTCATTTTCAAGCCCCTCGACGGCATGGGCGGCTCGTCTGTTTTCCGCCTCAGCGGCAATGACCCCAATGTCAGCGTCATCATCGAGACCCTGACCCATTTCGGGCAGCAGCAGATCATGGCGCAAAAGTTCATTCCCGAAATCAGCCAGGGTGACAAGCGCATCCTGATGATCGACGGGCAATCCGTGGGTTATGCTCTCGCCAGAATTCCGGCGCTCAACGAGACCCGCGGCAACCTGGCCGCCGGCGGTTCAGGCGTGGGCATGGAGCTCAGCGATCGCGACCGCTGGATCTGCGAACAAGTGGGCCCGACCCTGAAAGAGAAAGGTCTGATCTTCGTTGGTCTGGATGTGATCGGCGATTATCTGACCGAAATCAATGTCACCAGCCCTACCTGCATCCGCGAACTGGATGCCGCCTTTGGTCTGGATATCGCGGGCGATCTGATGGACTGCATCGCTGCCAAACTGGAACCCTGAGCCCGCATGGCCGCTTCCGATGACACGCAGGCCATCACCAATGAGCGTCTCGGTTTTACCCTGTTTGTCTCCATCTGCACCCATGTGGTACTGATTCTCGGTGTGGGCTTTGGTATCTACGAACAGTTCAGGCCCCAGCCCGGCCTGGAAATAACCCTGGCCCGGTTCCGCAGTGAGCAAAAGCCGGAACAGGCGGATTTTCTGGCCCAGGAAAATCAGGAGGGCAGCGGCAACCTGGAACAGGCGGCAGCACCCAGCACTCCGGTGCCGGCACCCTTTGATGACAACCGGATTCAGGATGTCAGCCCTTTCATGCAGCCTCCCGCCAGACCCAGGCTCCAGGAGCTTCCCGAGCAAAGCCTTCTGTCTACCCAGAGCCACAGTGATCGCAGTGTCAGTCGGCAGGAACAGGAAGAAAACACCCTGAGCCAGGAGGACCCCCATACCGAAGAGCTCTCTGAAGCTGAAATGACCGAGGCCCTGGCAAGCC
>JAVVEZ010000137.1:0-5310 GCA_032250895.1 Pseudomonadales bacterium
CGGCTTTCCTGGCTGGTGCTTTCTTTATCGAGGCGCTGGCAGTACCCTTGGCGGCAGCGACCACTTTTCTTCTGCTTGATCCGGATTTTGCTCTGGCTTTGACAGCAGCCTTTCTGGCAGCCAGTCTGGCCTTGGCCGCAGCTTTTCTCGAAGAGGCTTTGGCTTTGGCGGCCGCTTTTTTAGCCAAGAGTCTGGCTTTCAGTGCTGCTTTTCTGGCAGCGGCCTTGGCTCTGGCATCCGCTTTTTTCTTTGCCGCCGCCGCTCTGGCAGCGTCTTTCTTCAGTTTTGCAGCCAGTTTCCTGGCATCTGCTTTGGCGCGTTTCTTGGCCCAGAGAGCCTCAAATTTCTTGACAGCCTTGGCAAGATCCTCGGATGCCTTCTTCTCAAGTGCTTTTATGAGGTCAACTTTTGGTGCTGGCTTGGCTGTTTTGGCAGGCGCCTTTCTTTTCGCCGGACTCTTCACACTTTTTCTGACGGCTGTCTTTTTAGCTTTGGCAGTAGCCATATTTTCTCTCCTGACACGTAAAAATTAACTACCTGGCTTGATAAAACAAAACTCTTTCGACATTCGACGCGCAACATATCATAAAAAAACATTTTTTTACAACAAAGAAGATTTTATTTAGCCATAAAAATCAAATATTTTTTTGAAATTAAGGCGTGAACTTCTGAGACTGAAACAAATCATCGGCCACAAAGATAAAAAATATAAAAACCGGCTGTACTACAACAAGCAGATTATTAACCTTGGCGTTTATATTGAATGCTGATTTTTCATGCCTAAATGAGTCTTATTGCTCTGAACCCAGGGCTTCATTCAACTGTTCCGTTATCTTATTGATCGCCCCCACGCCATTTATTCTGATAAATCTGACATTGCCGGTCGTTTTTTCCTGGTCCCGGTAGTAAGCCACCAAAGGCTCGGTCTGCTGATGATAGACATCCAATCTTTTCCTCACGGTTTCTTCTTTATCATCATCACGCTGAACCAGGGGATCGCCGGTTTCGTCATCAAACCCCGGTGTTTTTGGTGGCTGAAACATCAGGTGATAGACCCGACCCGACTCAGGATGAACTCTCCTGCCACTCAGGCGGTTGACGATTTCATCATCAGGCACATGAATTTCGAGTACCACGTCAATTTTTACCCCGGCATCGAGAAGAGCCCTGGCTTGCGGAATGGTTCTGGGAAAACCGTCGAAGAGGAAGCCCTGGGCACAATCCGCCTGTCTGATTCTTTCATTGACCAATGCGATAATGATGTCGTCCGTAACAAGCCCCCCGTTTTCCATCACCTTGCTGACCTTGAGGCCAAGTTCACTGCCGGCTTTTACCGCTGCCCGCAGCATGTCGCCCGTGGATATCTGTGGAATGTTGAATTTTTCCGTCAAATATTTGGCCTGCGTGCCCTTTCCTGCCCCGGGTGCCCCCAACAATATCATTCGCATTCTATGGTCTCCACTAATGCCACCGGCTTGCCGAGTTGAGTCAGCTTCAATTCCGGCAGCATCCAAGGTTATGAATATCCCTGCATAAAAACAGGGCGTCTTCGAAAAAAGCTGACAACAATACACATATGCAGCCCTCTCCACAAGCATGCACACAGCAGCATCAGCTGCGCATCAAGCTCAAAAAACACAAGGAACGCCCTCAGAGTTCTGCGAGACGCACCTGAGTCATTGGGAAAGCGCTGTTTTCACCCGCTGCCAGTAACGTTCCAGTTCATCCGCGCTCAACGCGGAAATATCATCACCAGCTTCTTTGATCAGGCTTTCCATCAGACGGAAACGCCGTTCAAACTTTTCGTTTGCTTTCCTCAGGCTGCTTTCAGCATCCTGCTTCAGGTGCCGGGACAGATTCACGCAGGAGAACAGCACATCTCCCAGTTCATCTCCGATGGCGTCGGCATTTCCCGTTCCTATGGCTTCTTCGAGTTCTGCAATTTCTTCCCTGAGTTTATTCATTACATCAGCAGGCTCTTGCCAGTCAAAGCCAATACCGGCAGCCCGTTTCTGCAATTTTCGGGCGCGAATCAAAGCTGGAAAGGCCTCCGGAATATCATCCAGGTGACTTTTTTGCAGTTCATTCGTCTGTGTGCCATATTGGTTTCGTTTGTTTTCCCTCTCCCGGGTTTTGATTTTTTCCCAATTGTCCTCTATCTGTTCGGGAGAAAGTGACGCTGAACGACCAAAACTGCTGATCGATGCATCAGGAAAGACATGTGGGTGCCGTGTCAGAAGCTTATGGGATATCTCGGCAACGACATCATTGAAATCGAACAGTCCCGCCTCCTTGCCCAACTGAGCGTAAAAAACCACTTGAAAAAGCAGGTCACCCAGCTCGTTTCGCAGATGGGCGTAATCGCCCTTCTCTATGGCATCGATCACCTCATAGGCTTCTTCAAGCGTATGAGGAGCGATGGTCTGGAAGCTCTGTTTTCGATCCCAGGCACAACCATGCTTTTCGTCCCTGAGCATGGACATAATCCGGAGAAGGTCATCTAATGTCATGTCGGCCTTTAATTTTTATAGTTTTTGATACTTGTATTGCTTGCCCCGACACTTGTCGACACGGCAAGGAACAGCGCGGACTCCGGTTCTAACAGGGCTCAAACAAGGCTATCGATTCCACATGTGCCGTGTGGGGGAACATGTCCATGACACCCGCCGCCATGAGTTTATACCCTTTTTGGGCAAGAATACCCGCATCCCTGGCCAGTGTTGCCGGATCACAGGAAATATAAACTATTTTTTCTGGCCTGAGGGCTATTATTTCGGGAAGAATTTCAAGGGCTCCCGAACGTGGAGGATCCAGTAATACCTTTGTGAATCCCATTTTTGACCACGGCGACTGTGCTGGTGCCTTGCTCAGGTCTGCACACTGGAACTCCACGTTATCAATCTGATTGCGCCGGGCATTCTCCTGCCCGCGCGCCACCATTTCCCCGGAACCTTCGATGCCCAGCACACTCTCGGCCAGTGTTGCCATCGGCAATGTGAAATTGCCAAGCCCACAGAAAAGATCAAGCACTCTGTCATGCTCACCAAGATCGAGCAGGTCAATGGCCCTGGACAGCATTTTCTTATTGATATCGGCATTGATCTGGGTAAAGTCCAGAGGATGAAAAGCCATACTCAGATTGAACGCCGGCAACTGGTAATAAAGTCTCTCATTGCCGTCAGTCGGCTCCAGTTTTCTGACACTGGCAGGCCCCTCTGGCTGCAGGTAGATATCCAGCCGCTGCTCACGCGCAAAGGCTTGCAGAATTTCAATATCAGCAGCGTTCAGGGCTTGCAGGTGACGAATGATCAGGGCCAGGGTATTGCCATCGGAATGCGGATCACCCACGGCCACCTCGACCTGAGGAATGTGGCGATGAACACTGAGCGACAACAGCACGTTTCCGAGCGCCGGCAATAAACTGCCCACCTGGCTGTCAAGCACGGCGCAACTATCCATATCTGTGATAAAACTACTGTTTTTTTCGCGAAACCCCACCAGCACCTTCTCCTTCCTGGCGACGAAACGCGCCGCAAGTCGGGCTTTCCTGCGATAGGCAAGTACCGGCCCAGTGACAGGAGCCAGTTTCAGATAGTCCCTGGTCGCGGTGCTATGGTGGAGTTTTTCGTGGAGAACGCTTTCCTTGAAAGCCAGCTGCGCCACACTGTCAAAATGTTGCAGACTACAGCCTCCGCAAACGAGGGCATACTGACAGGGAGGAGTCACGCGCTGACTGGAGGCGTGCAGAATCTCCAGCGCCCTTGCTTCATCAAAATTGTTGTGTCTGGCGGTATAAACCGCGTTGACTGACTCGCCGGCCAGGGCATCATCGACGAACACGACCTTGCCATCGTTGTAAGCGATGCCCCTGCCCTCATGACTGAGTTTTTCAATCACGAGCTGGAAGGGCTCACGGGGCAGTGCCTTTCGGTTCCGGCCTTTTTTCATTCCCGCCAGGCCCTATTTGGAAAAGACACCAGTGGACAGATAGCGGTCACCCCGATCACAGATGATCGCCACGATGACGGCATTGCTCAGCGTTTTGGCAAGCTCCAGTGCAGCAAACACAGCGCCGCCTGAAGAGACGCCACAGCAGATACCTTCCTGCGTGGCCAATGCCCGCATGGTCCGCTCGGCGTCCTGCTGTTTGATGTCGATAATGCTGTCGACGCGTTCGCGCTGAAAAATCCCGGGCAGGTACTCGACAGGCCAACGTCTTATGCCTGGAATCTTTGCGCCGTCCGCTGGTTGCAACCCGACAATCTGGATAGCCGGGTTTTTTTCCTTCAGAAACCGGGAAACCCCCATGATGGTGCCGGTGGTTCCCATGGAACTGACAAAATGGGTGATACGACCTTCCGTATCACGCCAGATTTCAGGACCGGTATGTTCATAATGAGCCGCCGAGTTGTCTGGATTGCCAAACTGATCCAGCACCCTGCCCTTGCCCTCTCTTTCCATTTTCTTGGCAAGATCGCGTGCCCCCTCCATACCTTCCGCCTCACTGACCAGAATCAATTCAGCACCATAGGCCGTCATCGCATCCTTGCGCTCCTGACTGGCATTGTCGGGCATGATCAGAATCAGCCTGTAGCCTTTGATGGCGGACACCATGGCCAGTGCAATACCGGTATTGCCACTGGTCGCTTCAATCAGGGTATCACCCGGCACAATAGTGCCACGTGCTTCCGCCTTGCTGATCATGCTGAGTGCGGGCCTGTCCTTGACAGAACCGGCGGGGTTGTTGCCTTCCAGTTTTACCAGGATGGTGTTGGAGGTATCGCCAGGCAGGCGTTGCAGACGGACAAGAGGCGTCTCACCCACCGTATTCTCGATTGTTGTCGTCATCATCATTTTTTCTGTGAACCTGGGACAAACGTGAATTCTACCCGGATTTCAGCGCGCGCTAAAGAGCTGACGACTGCTCAGGGGTTTATCCCCGAGATAGACGCCAAGAACATGACGAAGCAGTCTTTTGGCCGCCTTGCGTGTGCTGTCATCCTCAAAATCCTGTGCCGCCATCGCCAGCAGATTCCGCCCCAGATAAACCCCGTTGCCTGGCGCACTGCCGGCACTGTCAAGCTCGGCCGTCAGAACCCGGCTGAAACCACTTTCCGGCCGGAAATGATAATGACCGTCAGGCTGCACCAGCTCTCCCGTTTCGGCTTCCTCAGTGAAATGAAGCCCATAACCCAGTGCTTCCAACAGCATGATTTCAAAGCAGCGCAATACCGGTTCCAGGGAATCGGCCCGCAACAAAGCCCGCAAGGTCTTTTCATATTCAAAAAAGAGCCCCTGCTCGGCTTCCTG
>JAVVEZ010000136.1:0-5310 GCA_032250895.1 Pseudomonadales bacterium
AGTACTTTACGCAATAATTCGTCAACATCCCCTGCAGCCCAATGAATACGACACTTCCAGCAGGAAGAGGAGGACTTTCATGGCCGGAGCGTAAAACGTCTGACCCCCGGACTGTAATACCTGAGGACTCTGTACAGCAGAAAAAGGGCAACCAGCGTCGCATACAGCAGAGCCTCGCCGAAACTGGACCTGATTATCCAGGTCACATGCAATACTGCCAGAATATTGATCAGGTACACAAGCCGATGCAGGCGCTTCCAGTTGCGACCCATTTTTCGTCGCAAACCATTGAAGGACGTCAGACCCAGCAGCAACATGGGGACAAAAGCAGCAAAGCCAAATGTTATGTAAGGGCGCTCGGCAATTTCAAGCCCCAATTGCAACCACTCCCACTGCAGAATGAACACCAGAAAAACCAGGAAATGCAGAGATGTATAAAAGAGCGCAAAGAGCCCGATCATACGTCTGAATTGCCAGGCGTAAGGCCAGTTGAACAGGTATCGCAGCGGTGTGATCGCCAGGGCAAGAATCAGAAAGCGGATGGCCCAGGTGCCCGTTTCCAGAGAAAGCGTTTTCGCTTGATCAGGCCCAAGGAGATTTTCCCCTCCCGTAAACGCCAGGTACACGGCATACAACAGGTAAAGCGCCGGATACAGGCTCAGCAAAAAGACCAGCGGTTTAAGCAGCGCTTTCATCGATAACGTGCTTTTGGCGATTGTCAATAATTCCTGCGCAAATTCATGCCTTCATACAAACCGGCAACCTGCTCTGCATATCCATTGAACATCAAGGTATCGATGCGTTGTGGCTTGAACAAGGTGGAAGGCAGGCGGCGTTCCGTCGCCTGGCTCCAGCGGGGATGATCGACTTGCGGATTCACATTGGCATAAAACCCGTATTCCCTTGGCTGCAAGTCATTCCAGGTGGTGTTCGGCATATCAGCCCTGAAGTTGATGCGAACTATCGACTTGATACTCTTGAAGCCATATTTCCAGGGCACGACCAGCCTGAAGGGGGCACCATTGGGCGCCTCCAGCACGTTCCCATAGACACCCACCGCAAGCAGAGCCAGAGGATGCATGGCCTCGTCCATGCGCAGCCCCTCCTGATAGGGCCAATCGATCGTGGCAAAGCGGGAACTTTGCGCAGGCATCATCTTGGGGTCTACCAGCGTTTGAAATTCAACAAACTTTGCATTTGAGGTGGGTTCGAAACGTTTGATCAGGTCTGCCAGCGGGAATCCCACCCAGGGGATGACCATGGACCAGGCCTCGACACAACGCAGACGATAAATACGGTCTTCCAGCGTATGTGGTTTAAGAAGATCCTCAAGAGCATAGGTCCCGGGCTTGCCGACCTCGCCAGCGATCTCGACAGACCAGGGATCCGAGACGAACTTGCCTGAGTTTCTTGCCGGATCGCCCTTGTCGGTACCAAATTCATAAAAATTGTTGTACGTCGTCACATCACTGAAGGGTGTCAACTGCTCATCCGTGGTGAAGGGCCCGCTCGCCGGAAGGTCCTTGCGGCCATCAAATTTTTGCTGCCACCAGCGGGCAGAGTCAGGATTGGATATCTTCACCGGAGACCTGGCACTCAACAACTCCCTGTCTGCCGCAGTCTGGGCCCCGGCTTCCCCGGGAAGAAACCCGGAAGCAGCGCTACCGATGACGACAGCGCCGGCTCTTAAAAAATCACGCCGCTTCCTGAAAACAGCTTCCGGGGTAATCTCGGACGAAGGAATCGCTTTGCTCGTTTTGATAATCATAGGTCCTCCTTTCTAAATGAATTCGAGCGCAATCTCAGTACGGATCGCTCCCAGTAAATAAACAAGACACCCGCATTGACAATAATTCCTATTCTTCTTTATTGACCGTACTGGCTTCCATCAAGCTGGCGTCGCGCCGCTTTTTTCTGTAGCGATACACTGCCATTGCCGGCCCGGAAGCGGCATATATAATGGCTATTGCAAACAGCACCACGGGCGGATTCCAGGATACAATCACAAAAATCATGATCACCAGCAGAATGACGACGAAAGGCACCCGGTTCCTGAAATCAATATCCTTGAAACTGTAATAGCGGATATTGAGGACCATCAATGTGCCCGTCAGCGCAGTAACCAGCGCAGCCAGCGTGGAGACCGCAAGGTTTACCTCCAGATTGTAGAAAGAACTGGTCCATACCATGAAGACCACCACCCCGGCGGCGGCCGGGCTGGCCAGACCCACAAAAAAACGCTTGTCCACGGTACCCAACTGAACATTGAAGCGAGCCAGCCGTAATGCCGCACAGGCAACATAAATAAAGGATGCAGTCCAGCCCAGCTTGCCCAACTCGGACAAGGCCCAACTGAAACAGATCAACGCCGGTGCCACACCAAAGGCCAGCATGTCCGAAAGACTGTCGTATTCCGCCCCAAAAGCACTCTGCGTATTGGTCAGCCTTGCTACCCGCCCATCCAGCCCATCCAGCACCATGGCCACGACAATGGCAATCGATGCACTTTTGAAATCACCCCCCATACCGGCAATGACAGCATAAAAACCGGCAAACAAGGCTCCCGTAGTCAGTGAGTTGGGCAGCAGAAAAATACCCCGGCGACGCACTTTCCTGCCGCCCTCTGAAACCTCCTCTTCGTGGTCGTCAATCAACAGCAGGGAGTCTCCATTCGGAGTTACGGCAGCATCCTGTTCATGCTCTTCCTTGGCTACTTTATCTTCTTCAGTCATGCGGGATCGGCTCACATTCCGGGGACAATCAGTGCAGCCATTATAAACACACCTGGACTAATTCTGCCTGCTCCCCGCGATGGAGGCACTGGCAATGTCCCAGAAAGCCCTGACAAGAGGATTAAGCATCTTCCGCCGGAGGCTGCACATCCCGATGGCAAAAGGCTCCAGGCCGGGGCTGATGTCTTGTATTTCTATTCTGTCCTGCAGCGGGCTGTTCTCCAGAACCAGCCTGGGGACCACCCCGACACCAAAACCAAGACTGACCATGCTGACAATCGCTTCATTGCCGGACACCTGGGCATAGATATCAGGTTTGACTTTTTTGTACCGAAACCAGGCATCCACTCTTTCCCGGGCCAGACCTGCTTCCGACAGAATCATGGGTACCCGCCCCCAGTCGATGGCCCCCTCTTCTTTCAACATCTGGCTAAAATGACTGTCCTGCCTGGGCCTGATAAATACCAGCGGGGTCTGGGTAATGGTCTGAACCGCCAGATTCGCCGGATAGCGTTCCGGAATCGCAGCAATGCCGATATCCTCATGTTCGCCAAGAATCCGGCTGATCGTGGCCGCCGTGTCGCCGGTATGCAGCTTGATCTCGATACCAGGATGTTCACTCCGGAAACGGCTCAGCAGTTCATACAGGAAACTATAGCTTGCCGTTACTGAGCAGTAGAGACTGATTTCTCCCTGCAAGAGTTTATCCTGACGGGCCAGACTGTGCTTCACCGCTATCCAGTCAGACAGCGCTTTATCGGCATAATCCCTGAATTCCTGCCCCGCCTGGGTCAAACTGACGCGACGATTATCCCGTTCAAACAGGGGCTTGCCCACCTCATCTTCGATTTTCCTGATGGTACGGGTAAGGCTGGAAGGGCTGACATGACAAGCGGCGCTGGTACCGGCAAAATGCAGACTTTTAGCCAGATGCAGGAAAAGCTCCAGCTCTTTCGGGTTCATCCCCACCTCTTTCAATTCCAAAAATTGAAACATGGTATTGCGAATATATCATTTTACGCAACGGCCATTTTTGCATAAGATAAGCGCCCAGTCCTTGGTGACCACCATTCAAACAAACGGAGCCCTCATATGAACTATTTCAATACACTGCCATTGCGCTTGCAGCTGGATCAATTGGGCAAATGCCGTTTCATGGACAAGTCGGAATTCAGCAACGGGATTGACAAACTCAGGGGCAAGAAAATTGTCATCCTGGGCTGCGGCGCTCAGGGCCTCAATCAAGGGCTCAACATGCGTGACAGCGGACTTGATATTGCTTACGCATTGCGTGAATCAGCCATCAGGGAGAAAAGGCAATCCTGGCAGAATGCCTCCGAAAACAGCTTCAAGATTGGCTCCTTTGAGGAATTGATACCCAGCGCCGACCTGGTGCTCAACCTGACGCCGGATAAGCAGCATACCCCCGTCATCAACAAGGTATTGCCCTTGATGAAACAGGGTTCCTGCCTGGCTTATTCGCATGGTTTCAATATCGTGGAAGAAGGCATGCAGATCCGCAAAGACATCACTGTCATCATGGTGGCCCCCAAATGTCCGGGAACAGAAGTGCGGGAAGAATACAAACGAGGTTTTGGTGTGCCCACGCTGATAGCCGTCCACACCGAAAATGATCCCAATGGTGATGGACTTGAAATTGCCAAGGCTTATGCCGCCGCCACTGGTGGTCATCGTGCCGGCGTCCTCGAATCATCATTCATAGCAGAAGTAAAATCCGACCTGATGGGTGAACAGACCATTCTCTGCGGCATGCTGCAAACCGGTTCCCTGCTTTGCTACGACAAGATGGTGGAAAAAGGCCTGGATTCCGCCTATGCCTCCAAACTGGTGCAGCATGGCTGGGAAACCATTGCCGAAGGATTGAAACAGGGCGGGATCACCAACATGATGGACCGCCTCTCCAACCCGGCCAAAATCAAGGCCTTTCAGGTCTGCGAAGAACTGAAAAGCCTGATGCGTCCCCTGTTCAACAAACATATGGACGACATCATGGGCGGTACTTTCTCTCGTGTCATGATGGAAGATTGGGCCAATGACGATGTCAATCTTCTGAAATGGCGTGAACAGACAGGGCAGTCCAGCTTTGAAAAATCCAGCACTGAGGGTGCTCCCGACATCCATGAACAGGAATATTATGACCACGGCATACTGATGCTGGCGATGATCAAGGCCGGCGTCGAATTGTGTTTCGAGACCCTGACAGCCGCGGGTGTCATCGCCGAATCCGCCTATTATGAATCCCTGCATGAAACGCCCCTGATCGCCAATCTGATCGGCCGCAAGAAGCTTTATGAGATGAACAAGGTGATTTCCGATACGGCAGAATACGGTTGCTACCTGTTTTCACACGCGGCCGTACCCCTGCTGGCAGACTTCATGAAAAAAGTTGACACCGATATCATCGGCAAGGGCCTTGTGTTGAAAGATAACAGTGTCGATGACCGTGAACTGATCGAAGTCAATGCGGCCATCCGCAACCATCCGGTGGAAAGAATCGGGCAGAAACTGCGCGGCCACATGACCGCCATGAAGAAAGTTGTTTAAGGAGAACCCCGGC
>JAVVEZ010000138.1:0-5304 GCA_032250895.1 Pseudomonadales bacterium
GTAACATTTCCGCCCAGTCCTGGGCCTCGGTGCCACCGGAACCGGCCTGGATATCCAGATAGGCATTGTTGATGTCCATGGCACCGGAAAACATCCGTTGAAATTCCAGCTTCTCCAGCGTGGCAATACTGAGGTCCAGGTCTTTCAGGGCTTCAGAGAGCAAATCCTGGTCGTTTTCATCGCGGGCCAACTGAAGCAGTCCTTCGCTGTCTTCCAGAGCGCGCTGCAGATCCCGGATCGTGTAGACGACACGCTCCAGTTCCGAGCGCTCCCGACCCAAGGCCTGGGCATAGTCCGGTTTGTCCCAGATAGACGACTCACCCAGTTCCAGCTCTACCTCGGTCAGGCGTTCCTGCTTTTGCTCGTAGTCAAAGATACCCCCTGAGCACAGCGACCCGGCTCAGGCCATCCTTGACTTTCTGCAAATAAAGACTGACTTCCAGCATGACTTCTCTCCGGGGAAAAAGCAGGCATTTTAGCGCATTCGCCCAGACTTGCCTATGTTGGAGCAGAGGCATGTTGGAGCAGAGGCGCCTGGCGCCACTTACTCAATACGGACTTACTCAATACGGACTGTCCGAAAATCCCTGGCTATTCTAAAATGTAAATCTTGTCTCAGAATTTATAGGGCCTTATGAGCACCAGTCAGTCAAGCAATGCGGCCCTCATCTGGCAGGATGATGGCCTGCCCTTCTCCAGCACCTATGGGGACATCTACTTTTCAAGTGCCGATCCACTCGGGGAAAGCGAGTATGTCTTTCTGCAGAAAAACGCTCTGTATCAGCGCTGGTCTTCACCTGACACGGATGATTTTGTCATTGCCGAAACCGGTTTTGGCAGCGGCCTCAACTTTTTGTGTGCCTGGCGCCTGTGGGAAAAACTGAGTCCCCCCGCTGCGACCCTGCACTACCTTGCCTGCGAAAAACATCCACTGAAACACGCCGACATGCAGCGTATCCAGCAACGCTGGCCGGCATTGTCTGCGTTCAGTTCTGCTCTACTGATGCAATATTCCAGCCACACGGCCGGCCTGCACCGCCTGACATTTTTCGGCAACGACAGGCGAACGATCAGGCTCAGTTTGCTGTACGGTGATGCGACGGACTGCCTGAAAGAGCTCTACCAAAGCTCAGGCTGGCGTGTCGACGCCTGGTTTTTGGACGGTTTCGCTCCCCATCACAATCCGGCCATGTGGTCCCTTGAACTGTGCCATGCCATGGCATGTCTGAGTCGACCTGGCACCACCGTCAGCACCTACACCGTGGCCGGAGACGTCCGCCGCAATCTCGGGCAGGCGGGATTCGTGGTCAGCAAACAGCCTGGATATGGCCACAAACGTCACATGCTGGCAGGCAGCTATGCCGGTCTGCAGAGGCCAGCGCTCCCTGAGCCCAAGCCCTGGTTCAGTCTGCCGCAGACAAATCCGGATCTGCCGAAAACCGCCACCGTGATTGGTGCCGGACTGGCCGGTTGTGCAACGGCCCATGCACTGGCAAGCCGGGGGTGGCAGGTCAGCCTGCTCGAAAGACGGGTGGACATCGCTCAGGCTGCTTCAGGCAACCCTCAAGGCATCGTTCATCTGAATCCAGGCAAAAGCCTGGAACCCGCCGACCGTTTCAGATTGCAGGCTTATCTGTATGCCCTTGCCCGCTATCGGGAGCTGGCGGGCAGCGCCGCCACGGACTCCTTGCAATGGCATCCCTGTGGACTCCTTCAACTGGCCTGCACACCCCGGCTGGCTGACAAACTGTCAGCCCTTGTCGATGCGGCGGCCTACGCGCCGGAAATCATGCGCAGCGTCAATCAGAAAGAAGCCGGGGCCCTGGCGGGCACAGGGCTGAAGCATGGCGGACTTTACTTCCCTGACGCTGGCTGGTTGCAGCCCAATGCGCTGTGCAGGCATTACGCAAGTCATCCCAATATCACCCTGCATCGGCACAGGGAGGTTCTTGAGCTCCTTGCCGGTGACAAGGGCTGGGAGATCATGGGCCACAACCCGGCGGCGCGGGATGGCATTCGACTTCTGGCCAGATCAACAGTGATCGTCATTGCCAACAGTCTGGATGCCGGACAGTTCAGACAGAGCGCCCATTATCCGCTGTCCCGGAACAGCGGACAGGTCAGTTTTATTCCGGTCAGCCAGGACAGTGCTGCACTGAGCACCATCCTGTGCGGCGAGGGCTATCTGATTCCTGCCCCAAAGCGAAACCAGGACCCCTGTCACAGCCTCGGGGGCAGTTTTACCAGCACTGCCGGACAGCCTGAGGTCCGGCTTGAGGCCCATCGCAAGAACCTGGCCTTGCTGGCAGACCTGATGCCCGCCCTTCATGCCACCAGCCCGCTGGCGGCCATTCGTGGCGGCAGAGCGGCCCTGCGCTGTTCAACACCGGATTATCTGCCGCTGGTGGGTCCTGTGGAGGATTATGAGCGCTACCGGGCAGACTATGCCGCTTTGCAGTTGAATGCACGCAAAGCCTTGCACGTGGCAGGCAGCTGTGTTGACAATCTCTATATCAATGTCGGCCATGGCTCCCATGGCCTCACGAGCACGCCACTGGCAGCCGAGTATCTTGCCGCCCTGATCAACCGGGAACCCCTGCCTCTACCAAATACCTTGATCCACTGCCTGCATCCCGCCAGGTTTTTGATCCGGGATTTGAAACGACAGAAGTTGAGCACTGCCTGCAGCGACAATACACAGTTGGCATCAGATCTTGCGGAAGAAGCGGGTGAGCACCCGGGATAAATTCCAGCCATCCCGGGAACCGGCCAACTCGCGAATGGAATGCATGGCAAAGGTAGGCACGCCGACATCGGCTGTTTTTATGCCAAGCTGCCCCGCCAGCACCGGTCCGATGGTACTGCCGCAACCCATGTCACTGCGCACGACAAAACTCTGCAGCGGCACATCTTCGCGTTCACACAGCTGCCGAAACAGTGCGGCGGTTTCGGAGTTGGTGGCATAGCGTTGATTGGCATTGAGCTTGAGCACGGGGCCGCCATTCAGCAGCGGACCGTGTTGCTGATCATGCTTGTCGGCAAAATTGGGATGGATGCCATGCGCATTATCCACTGACAACAACACCGAGCGATCCAGCATACGCCGAAAGTTTTCAGCACCCCGCTCCCTCATGTCTGCTGTCGTGGCCTGCTCGCCGGGGTTCACCCCCCGGCTTCCCGCGATCCGTTCCAGCGTGGCTTGCAGGAACGTGCCGCCAGCCCCCGCTGTCGACACGCTGCCCACTTCTTCATGATCGGTGCAAACCAGCATCGCCGGAGCCTGGGAATCGCTCCTGAGCAGCGCATCGAGACCGGCATGGCAACTCAGCAGGTTATCCAGGCGGGCGCCGGCGAGAAACTCTTCATTCAAACCGACCAGTGCCGGCGGCTGGACATCGTAAAGAGACAATTCAAAGTCCAGCACCCGATCCGCATCCTGAGCTTCCGGCAACTGCTGAATATGGCTCAGCAGCAGTTCCCTGAAACAAAAATCCGGCGTCGTTCCCTGCATCAGCAAGGGTGGCAGATTCGCCTGCTGGTTGATGCTGCGGTTCTGGTTGGCCTCGCGGTCGAGATGAATGGCAAGGCTGGGAATGACGGCCACCGGCCGTTTGAAGTCAATCAGGCAGTTCCTGAGCCGGGCGGCCTTGTCCAGAAAAGTGACTCTGCCGGCGAAGGACAAATCCCGATCGAACCAGGGATTCAACAGCGCCCCACCATAGACTTCCACCCCCAGTTGCCAGTACCCCAGCTTGCTGATTTCCGGCTGGGGCTTGATTTTGAGACAGGGGCTGTCGGTATGGGCGCCGCTTATTCTGAACCCGCTTGCAAACACATCGCCAGCGCCAAGACTGAAGGCAATCAGCGCGGAATCATTGCGGGTAACAAAGTAACGGCCCGAGGTGAGCAATTCCCAGCTGTCAGCTTCATGCAGACGCTGGTAACCAGCCTGCCGCAAGCGCTCCTGCATCTCCCGCACGGCATGAAAGGGTGTGGGGGAAGACTGCAGAAAATGGCATAGATCCCGATTGAAGTCCTGCTCAGACATCGTGCGCGCTATGGTGTTTATCTTACTCGATCCCCAACAACTCGACTTCGAAAATCAGGGTTGAATTGGGAGGGATGGGTCCGGCACCATTGGCGCCATAGGCCAACTCCGACGGAACGAAGAAACGAAACTTGTCACCGACTTTCATCAACTGCAATCCTTCGGTCCAGCCGGGAATGACGCCGTCCAGGGGAAAGGAAATGGGTTCACCCCGATCCACGGAGCTGTCAAACACAGAGCCATCGATCAAGGTGCCGTGATAGTGCACATTCACGGTGTCCGTGGCCTTGGGACTAAGGGCGCTGGCATCCGAGGAGGCCGTAATCACTTCATACTGCAAGCCTGAGGCAGTGGTCTTGACACCGGCCTTGCCTGCATTTTGAGTCAGAAAATCCCGCCCCTGCTGCGCGATTGAGGCTTGTTCGCTTTGAGCCTTGGCCTGCTGCAGGACCGTAAATTCCTGGATGGCGGCCAGAATTTCATCCTCTGTCATCTGCAGATTGGCGCCGTTGAGGGCATCGGTCATCCCGGCGATAAGGGACTGCACATCGAGGTCTTCGGCAATACCCTGGCTCGACAGATTCATGCCAATATTCACCCCGATACTGTAACCGGCCTTACCCTCATCCGTATCCAGGTCTATGGTTTGAGCCAGGGTCTGAGTGCCGCAACAAAGAGTCAATACGGCCATTGAAGATGTTGCGAATGATGTTAGTTTCATATGATCAGGTTAATCCTCTACCAAACAAGACATTGCCAATACGATGACAGCACCGGAATAAAACGGCATACTAACCAGACTTGGAAAGAATTTCTACAAATTCTTGTTCCGTACATCTCCACATTCCCCTATAACCAAAAGCTGAGCAAGGAAGTCCCCGACAAATCATGAAAACCCTCCTCCCGACAATTCTCCTGAGTTCCCTGCTGGTGGCCTGTTCCAACCTGTACAAGGTCACCTTCAACGACAGGGTTGTATACAATCCGGGGGCCGAGAGCGCCAACGGCCTCCTCGAAGACCCCAACCTGCAGGGCTGCCTCAACGAGGTATTGAGCAGTGGCGTACAGGGCGTCAGTGCGGAAACACTGACCCTGCTGGCCTGCCCTACCGCCGGCATTCAAAGCCTGGGCGGCATCGGGGCCCTGCCCAACCTGGAGCAACTGGACCTGAGTGACAATGCCATCAGCGACCTTGCTCCGCTCGGCAATCTGAAAAAACTGCGGGTGCTGAGTATTCGCAACAACGACATTCGCAG
>JAVVEZ010000139.1:0-5203 GCA_032250895.1 Pseudomonadales bacterium
GCTGATTCTGAAATCAATCGCCGCGCTGTCATCCAGGGGGCTCGTTGCCCCGCCGCCAGGCTCCAGCGCCGAATCCTCCAGCCGCATCAGGTCATCCTGGGCATTCACCTGTACACCGGGAGTACGCAGGGAGAAGGAGCCCGTTCGCGTCCCATCGGCTGCCGTGTGCAGTGAAAACTGCGAAATTCCTTCCGGCAGGGAGAAGCTGCCGTAAACGAAGTCAGCGCTGGCCGTCAGCACGATACCGTACAGGGAATTCTCTGTCAGAGTGGCATACCAGGATAAATCACCGTTGTTGAAACGCCGGATACTCTCGACCCGGGCCTCATGACTGCTGCCCTCAGGCAGCCTCAATACGAAAGTCTGGCCACGGCTGAGGCCATCGAGCAGGTCACGATCAAAGGCAATGACACCATTGTCATCGACGCTGAACAGCAAGGGTGGGGGTGGCTCGGATACAGCCTGGGCGTACAGCCCTGACGGCAGCAGCAAAAAACTCGCCACGAGCCCTGTCAGCGCCATCATAAATGACAGCCCCTGCCGGCTTTTCCTCAGCTGTGTTGCGAGTATGTTCATTGTGTTATCAATCATTCCGCCCCCGAAACCCACGTCTTCCCTGCAGGCCACCACCATGGACAAACAGTATACGGGAATTTCGTGGGAAAAAATCCCTTTTTATCAAATCCTGCAAACCATATAACACTTTCCCAGAATAAACCGGCTCCAGCGGAATGCCGGTATCCCTCTCAAAAGCCTCGATGAAGGCCAGCAGTTCGGGCTTGGTTCTGGCATAGCCGCCAAAATGATAATCCTCATTGACAGACCAGCGACAATGCCCCTTCATTCCACTGTTGCGCAGCAATCTTTGAATTTCAGCGCTCAGGTAGCCTCTGCCTTTAAGGGCCTGGAAACCCAGTATCCGGGGCGGAGTCAGTGCCTTCACGGACCATTCCTCCGTCAGCCACCATGCACTGCCGACCAGGCCTGCCAGGGTGGTCCCGGTGCCGCAGGCCAGAGCAATGTGGTCATAGGCACCCCGAATCCCCGCCGGTATCTCTGCACAGCCCTGCATGCCCGCCAGATTCGCACCACCTTCTGGAATCAGGTAAAAATGACCGTACTGCCGTCGCAGGCTGTCAATGAAGGCAGGCTCCTGTTGACGACGATAGCTGGCACGATCGACAAACACGAGCCGCATGCCATTGGCGACGGCATCCTGCAGACAGGGATTGAGTGGCGTTTCACTGTCACCACGAACGACGCCGATGGTCGCAAAGCCAAACAGACGACCGGCCGCCGCCAGGGCATGAAGATGATTGGACCAGGCCCCACCAAAACTGAGCAACGTGGAAAAGCCCGATGTGCGGGCCGCCTGCAGATTGTATTTCAGCTTGTACCATTTGTTGCCGGACAGCTCTGGATGCAGAAGATCCGTGCGCAATACCGACAGGCTGACAGCACTGTTTTCCAGCAGACTGTTGTGTACCTGCTGAATCGGAGGGGCGTCTGGAGAAAATTTTGAGATAGGAATATTCAGGCTTGCTTTTGTACAGAGGAAACTGTAATGGCGGACCGGACGGGACTCGAACCCGCGACCTCCGGCGTGACAGGCCGGCATTCTAACCGGCTGAACTACCGGTCCGCTGAACAGAAGTGCTTTGGTGGGTGATGAGGGATTTGAACCCCCGACATTCGCCTTGTAAGGGCGACGCTCTCCCAGCTGAGCTAATCACCCAAAGCACTGAGGCTGCGCATTCTACCGACTTGTCGAAACATGTCAATAATTTTAAGCCAGGTCGTCGCTTGCCGGAATTTTCCGGGTATCATGTCGCCTCAATATCAGTCAGGAATTTGCCGGACCGCAGTGACCATGGATATCTATAAAGAATTCAGCTTTGAAGCCGCCCACCATCTGCCCCAGGTCCCTGCCGGGCATAAATGTGCGCGCCTGCACGGGCATTCCTTTCACGTGGCTGTGCATGTTGCCGGACCGGTGGATGACAGGCTCGGCTGGGTCATGGATTTTGCCGACATCAAGGCCGCCTGCAAGCCGGTATTCAAACGACTGGACCATTATTATCTGAACGAAATTCCCGGGCTGGAAAACCCCACCAGCGAAAATATCGCACGCTGGATCTGGCAGGCCCTGAAGCCGGACCTGCCTCAACTCAGCAAGCTGGTCGTCAGGGAAACCTGCACCAGCGGCTGCATCTATCGTGGCGACTGAGCAGAAAAAACAATGTCATCCAGAACCTTCCTGAGCAACCGGCAATTGCCAGTTGATGGGCGTTCCGCCATTTCTGACCAGGTAGGCATTGCTCAGCGAAAAATGCCGGTTACCCAAGAAACCCCGGTGCGCCGAGAGTGGCGAGGGATGGGCCGACTGTAATACCAGGTGCCTGTCAGCATCGATGAACCGGCCTTTTTTCTGGGCATAGCTGCCCCATAACAGGAACACCAGGCCCTCCCGCTGCTCATTGAGCAGGGCGATGATGCGGTCCGTAAAGCGTTCCCAACCCCTGCCCTGATGCGCGGCCGGCTGGCCCTTGACCACCGTCAGCACCGAATTCAGCAACAGTACGCCCTGCTCCGCCCAGGCGGACAAGCAGCCGTGATTGGCCACAGGCAGTCCCAGATCGCTGTGGATTTCCTTGAAGATATTCTGCAGCGAAGGTGGCACCGGGACCCCCGGCAACACGGAAAAACAAAGACCATGGGCCTGACCGGGACCGTGGTAGGGATCCTGCCCCAGAATCACTACCCTGACCTTGTCGAAAGGCGTGCTGTTCAGGGCATTGAAGATTTTGTCGCCGGGCGGGTAAACCTCCCTGCCCGCCCGTTTTTCCTGGAGCAGAAATTCCCGCAGTTGCTGCATGTAGGGCTGCGTGAATTCATCCTGCAAGAGCTGTTGCCAGGATGCATGCAATTTTACATTTCTGGCCACCCTGTCATGTTCATGCCTTGTGTTCATTGGCCGCTACGGCTACTGATCGTGATGGGGCCGCATATGCGGAAACAACAGCACATCGCGGATGGAAGGTGAATCCGTGAACAGCATGACCAGCCGGTCAATGCCAATGCCTTCACCGGCGGTGGGCGGCATGCCATACTCCAGGGCCGTGATGTAATCGCTGTCGAAGTGCATGGCTTCATCGTCCCCGGCGTCCTTTTCGGCAACCTGGGCCATGAAACGTTCAGCCTGGTCTTCGGCATCATTGAGCTCGGAAAAGCCATTGGCAATTTCGCGGCCGGCAATGAACAATTCGAAGCGGTCGGCTATTTCGGGATTCTGATCATTGCGGCGTGCCAGCGGTGAGACCTCGATCGGGTATTCGGTAATGAAGGTGGGCTGCTGCAAGAGCGGTTCCACCCTGGCCTCGAAAATTTCCAGCTGAATTTTCCCCTTGCCCCAGTTGTCGCGGACGTCCAGACCAATGGCCTGCGCCAGGGTTCTGGCCTGCTCGCGATCATCCAATTGCGCCGCCGTCACTCCCGGCACGTGCGCCTCAATGGCAGCCAGTACGCTCATGCGCTGAAACGGCCGGGCAAAGTCGATGAGCTGGCTCTGATAGGAAACCACAGATGTCCCCAGCACCTCTTCACAGACACCACGCAACAGGCGCTCGGTGAGCGCCATGACGTCCCGATAATCGGCATAGGCCTGATAGAACTCCAGCATGGTGAACTCGGGGTTATGCCGGGTTGACAGCCCTTCGTTACGAAAATTCCGGTTCAGTTCAAAGACCCGTTCGAAGCCGCCCACCACCAGACGTTTCAGAAACAGTTCCGGAGCAATGCGCAGGTACATATCCTGACTCAGCGCATTGTGATGGGTGACAAAGGGACGCGCCACGGCACCGCCGGGAATCACCTGCATCATCGGCGTTTCGACTTCCATGAAACGCTCATTGATCATGAAACGGCGAATGGCATCGACTATTCCGGAACGAATGATAAATATTTTCCGGGATTCTTCGTTGGCAATCAGATCAACATAACGCTGGCGGTAGCGCACCTCGGTATCGGTCAGGCCATGAAATTTGTCAGGCAGCGGGCGCAGGGATTTGGTCAATAATCGAATCGTTGCCACGTGAAGCGACAGCTCACCCATGCCGGTTTTGAATACCCTGCCGCTGGCACCAACGATATCGCCCAAATCCCAGCTTTTGATTTCGGCTTTCAGTTCGGCGGAAAATTCCTTGAAGCTGAGATAGAGCTGCATCTGCCCGCTCATATCCTGAATCACCATGAAGGGGCCACGGATACGCACGATGCGACCGCCGACGCTCACCTGCAGCGCTTTTGTTTCGAGCGTTTCCCGATCCAGCCCGGCATAATCCCGGTGCAGATCACCGGCATAGGCATCTCTGCGAAAGTCATTCGGAAAGGCATTGCGTTCAGCGCGGATCACGTTCAGTTTTTCCCGCCGTTGGGCAATAAGCCTGTTGTCGTCCTGAGCATTGACAGGCGCCGACTGCCCGGGATTTTTTGCTGCTGTTTTTTCTGTCATGTTTAAGCGTCTCGTTTACTGATTTTTTAAAGCCCCATTTTCAGGCTGGCTTCCATGAACTGGTCGAGATCCCCATTGAGCACGGCAGCGGTATTGCTGGTTTCCACGTCCGTGCGCAAATCCTTGATCCGGGACGCATCCAGCACATAGGATCGAATCTGGCTACCCCAGCCAATGTCGGACTTCTCTTCCTCGATAGCCTGCTGGGCCTGTCTGCGCTTCAGTTCTTCCAGTTCATACAGCTTGGCCTTGAGTTGCTTGATGGCCTGATCCCTGTTCTTGTGCTGGGAGCGCTGACTCTGGCACTGTACGACGATGCCGCTGGGCAGGTGAGTGAGACGGATTGCCGAATCCGTCTTGTTGACATGTTGCCCGCCTGCGCCGGAGGCACGATAGGTATCGACCCGCACCTCGTTCATATCCAGTTCAACCTGGATATCGTCGTCCACTTCCGGAGAGACGAAGACCGAAGCAAAGGAGGTATGGCGGCGGTTCCCGGAATCGAAGGGTGACTTTCTGACCAGACGGTGCACACCGGTTTCGGTACGCAACCAGCCAAAGGCATAGTCGCCTTCAAAGTAAATCGTGGCACTCTTGATGCCGGCCACTTCACCGGCAGAGACTTCCACGAGTTCGGTCCTGAAGTCTTTCTGTTCACCCCAGCGCATATACATGCGCAGTAACATTTCCGCC
>JAVVEZ010000042.1:0-29201 GCA_032250895.1 Pseudomonadales bacterium
GCCTCAATGTGGAAAACCCTCGGCTCGATCGTTTCTACGGCGCAGACTCCTAGCGTGGATAAAAGTTGGGGATTTTTGCGTCGATATTGACCCACACCGACTTGGGCTCGGTGTATTCATGCATCGCAAAATGACCCATTTCCCGGCCATAACCGGAATCCTTGATGCCGCCAAAGGGTGATCCGGGATGAAAGCGCTTGTAGCAGTTGATCCACACCATCCCGGCTTCCATGGTCCGGGCGATCTTGTGGGCACGTTGCAGATTGTTGGTCCAGAGGCCGCCCCCGAGACCATAAACCGTATCGTTGGCCAGCGCCAGCACCTCTTCGTCATTGCGGAAGGTGGAAACCGTCACGAAGGGTCCGAACACTTCTTCCTGGTTGACCCTGTCCCCCATTTTCGCCCTGACCACGGTGGGCAGCACAAAACAACCCCGCTGCAAGTCGGCACCATCGGGAACCCGGCCTCCCAGCAGAATTTCTCCGCCCTGCTCCCGGGCGATCTGACAGTAGGAAAGCACCCGTTCCTGATGCATTTTTGAGGTCAGGGGCCCCATCTCCGTCGTCGGATCCAAGGGGTTGCCCTGCTTGATGGAGCGCGCCAGAGTCAAAAACTTTTCAAGAAATTCATCGGCAATGTCTGCGTGCAGGATGAGACGCGATCCGGCAATACAGGCCTGGCCCTGATTGTGAAAAATGGCAAAGGCGGAGCCGTTGACGGCGGCATCGATATCGGCATCTTCAAAAACGATGTTGGCGCCCTTGCCGCCCAGTTCGAGCTGCACACGCTTCAGATTGCCAGCCGAGGCCTGCACGATCTTTCTACCGGTAAGCGTCGAACCGGTAAAGGATATTTTATCGACACCCGGATGCTCCGCCAGATATTGTCCGGCAATATGGCCATAGCCGGGGATGACATTGATGACACCGGGAGGAAAGCCGGCCTGTGCAGCCAGCTCTGCCACCCGCAGCGTGGACAGCGGCGTCAGCTCCGCCTGCTTCATCACCACGGTATTCCCTGCTGCCAGGGCCGGCCCCAGTTTCCAGCTGGTAAACATCAGGGGGAAATTCCAGGGTACCACCTGCCCCACGACACCGACCGGCACCCGTGTCACATAATTCAGAAACCCGGTGTCCACCGGGATTACCGTGCCTTCATTCTTGTCCGGCATACCAGCAAAATAACGGAAGGTAGCCACGGTTCTGGCCACGTCCAGATTTCGGGTATCGCGGATGGGATGGCCGGTATCCAGACTTTCGATCAGGGACAGATTGTCCCGGTCAGCTTCGATGGCATTCGCCAGTTTGCCAATCAGATGGCCGCGCTCGGAGGGAGAAATGGCAGCCCATGCCGGAAAGGCAGCCCTGGCTGCCTGCACCGCACGGTCGACATCGGCTGCTTTTGCTTCGGCGACTTTTGCCAGTAAGGAGTTGTCGTAAGGATTGAGAACATCAAAGGTACTGCCATCGGCGGCATCAACGAATTCACCATTGATGAACAGGCCGGTCTGCACATTCATTTCTGTCATTTTTCCACCATTATTCCTAGGAACGCTTCATAAAAATTCTTCATAGACATTCTGCCGTCGCCGTCTTGAAACAGCACGAGAATAGTTACCGGAGTCCAGTCTGAACTCCGGTTTCCATGATGCTGACTACCAGCGGCTCAGGCTGATCGGAAAGGGTTCCAACTCACCTGAAGCATAGCGTTCGGCCAGATCCGGCGTCCCATTTTCCATGACCATCAGCATGGAGCGCTTCGGTGAATAGCCCTGGTGGCGGATATCGGCCGGCATGGCACAGACATCCCCGGCCTTCATGACGATACGACCTCTGGGGTTGCCGGTGTTCTTGTCCTGAATATTCCACTGGATTTCATCAGTGAGTTGAATGAACCACTCATTGCGATCATTACCGTGGATGACCGGCAGCATATGCTCTTCGCTGGTGACACAGCAGATGCAGGACTTGGTGATCGAGGTAAAGGAAGGATTCCAGGTGACATCACCGCGGGCGATGTGATCGAACAGGCTGATGGCATTCAACTGCCCTTCGAAGCCGGGTTCCACTTCGATCTCGGGCATGTCCACGGGCACATCGGCAAAGGCACGATTGATCGGATGACCGCTGGCATCGGAGCGTGGCGCCACGTCTCCAGGCAAACCGAGCATGCGGCGGGCAGGTTCAAAGCCGCGCGTCAGGGGGCCGGTGGCCTCCTTTGTTTTGGAGCCCAGCGGGGAACCGGTTTCCAGGGGGGCACTCAATGGGTCATAGCCCTCATTGATCCAGTCCCTGGCAATGGTTTCAAAGGCTTCCCTGACATCGTTGGTGGCAAAGGTCTCCAGATAATCGACCCCGGTATCCTTGTGACCCCGGCTGTAGGTGCCGGCAAAGATGTCCACTGTGCCATAATGATTCTGGGTGCCAAAGACATCATCAAAAAATATCCAGCCATAGAAAAAACCCCAGCCGATATCACGCACCATGGCGCGCAGAAAGCGATCGACTTCGATGGTATGAGTGCCCTTGGGCCAGGTGATGTGAACAAAATAGGCGTCGCGGGTGAAGGTAAAACCACCCAATGTAAAACTGCGATAACCCAGAACAGGGTCGGGTTGTGACGCGATAAGGGAAACGTTTTCTGTACTCATGACTATTCCTCTTCAACTAAGATGCAATTTCAGGAGCCTGTCGGGCTCCTAGTTAAGAATGCAGATTTCAGACCATTTTTCGATCGTTTCAGGGCCTGCCAGGGTCTGCAACAGAACCACGGCGGGTTTTGTTGACTTCATCTGATAGGCCGCTCCGGCCGGCAACAGCACCTCATGCCCCCGGCGGGCACGCACCAGGCCCATTCTCTTGCCTTTCGGCGCTGCGGCCAGTCTCACCGCACCCGCGCTGTGGCCTGGTTTCTCGCTGTCTTCCAGCTTGTAAAAGGTGAACTCGATTTCCCCATCCATGACAATCGCAAATTCGTCATGGGGCGCCGCGTACCATGGGGAGGTGCCTTCCACCCGGCTCACTTCCGCACCGTATTCCATATTGCTGACCACGGCCACACGTTCAAAGGGTGCGGAGTTGCCGGCAACTTCGTACATATTGGAAAAGGCATAGTGGCGCAGATCATCATTGAGGTCGATGCTGCCTTTTTCATAAGAGTCCAGGGACCCGATCTTGGTTTTGTATGTCATTGTTTCCCCCAAAAGGAATGTTGCAGTGGTTGTGGCCAGTTATCGTTTCAAAAAATCACTTGTTTTGCCAGGGTCACCTGCTTGCAGTGCCTTTGGATTGCACTTTTATTGAGGCAACGCAAACACATAGAGAAGGTTCTCCCGGCCCGCTTTTATTTCAGGGCTCAGTCTCGCCTGGCTGTCGGTGGTGACGGAGGAACCCGTCCCCACGGCAATATATTGCCGGCCATTGACCGCAAAACTGACAGGATAGCCAGTAACGGACGAGCCAAGGCTGGTTTGCCAGAGCACGGCGCCAGTTTCCTGATCCAGGGCCCGGAATTCACCTGCGATATCACCACCGAACAACAAGCCACCGCCGGTCGTCAGCAGCGACATGGTGGTCCCTCGCTGTTCGTATTTCCAGGCACTTTTCCCGGTTTGTGCCGAGATGGCCTCGATGGTGCCACCCTTTTCGATACCAGGCGTCAGCTTTTCACGGCCAAAGATGCCATATAACTGTTCGCTGTCGGGCGCGTCCATGGTCACGGTAACATCGGCACAGGTATTCTGCAGGGGATAATACATCATGTTGGTGAGTGGGCTGTAGGCGCCTGCCTGCCAGTTCTTGCCGCCGGACAGGGCCGGACAGACTTCTATCTGCTGGCCGGTGGCGGTGAACAGCATGGCCGGGTTCACCCTGACCTTGCCGCTGACGCCGTCTATGCCGGCGACCACGGTCTGATGCACGGTGGGCCTGGCCCACAGAAAATCACCGTTTTCCCGGTTCAGGGTATAGACCAGGCCGGTTTTGCCGGGAATGCCGGTCAGCGTTTTATAAACCCTGCCGGCCTCGATGTCCGGATTGATCCAGGCCACTGAGGCGGGATCGGGGCTGACTTCGGTGTCGACCAGCAGTCTCTCGAAGGGATGGTCCAGATCCCAGTGATCGACATTGTGCTGGTAATACCAGACGATCTTGCCGGTGTCGGGCGAAATCGCCAGGGTTGAGTTATGGTAGAGGTATTCATGCTCATTGCCGGCCAGCAGGAATTTCGGTGACGGCGCGGTAACCGAGGTTCCCATATACAGCAGGTTCAGTTCAGGATCATAACTGGGCATCATCCAGGCTCCGACATGCCAGCGTTCCTCCCAGGGTATGCCACCCCAGCTGTCCACCTCGCCTTCTCCCGGCCGCTGTATGGTATTGAGACGCCAGAGCTCCTTGCCGGTATTGGCATCATGGGCGGTAATCACGCAGGCCTCGGGGCCTCCCGCCGGCATGCAGCCGCGGCCTGAAATGGCCTTGCCCCCGATGATGATCGGACCACCACTTTGTTGGGCCGGATGGGTGTGATAATCAAAAATCTGACTTTCCCATTTGACCTTGCCACTGTGAACATCCAGGGCCACGATATAGTCATCGTTGCTGGTATAAATAATTGCATCGTTGTATATGGCCAGACTGCGATTGGTGGTCGTGGCAGGAATATAATCCGTGATATCGGCAGGGATGTCACGCCGGTATTCCCAGATCAGTTTTCCGGTGGCGGCATCCATGGCCTGAATCACATCACCGGGATTGGGCATGTACATGATGCCCCCGTAGACCAGGGGCGTGCCTTCCTGAATGCCTTCAGCCAGAGGCGAAGACCAGACCAGTTCCAGGTTCTTCACATTTTCCCGATCGATCTCCCGCAGGGGACTGAAGCCCCAGGAATTCAGGGTTCTGCGCCACATCATCCAGTCTGCATCGGCAGGCTGCTGCAGGATGGCATCGCTCACTGGCACATAGTTCGACGGCTGTGGCACAGTCTGTGCCGACAAGGACATCGCCGGCATCAGCAAACAGCACAGCAGGCAGGACAGCAGAGAGGGGTGTAACGGAAAATTCAACGCGTGCATAGGAAATCCCTTGTTATTGTTTTGAGCACAAGCAGCTTATGGCAAGCTTGCAAATCTAGCAAACTTTGCATGTACTGTCACGGCAGGAAAAAGCGCTGTTCCAGGTCCGATCGATTGGATAAGATAGCGCCCCTTTTTCAGGCAGCTTGATATGCAAACTTTTGCAGTCGGACAGCGCTGGGTCAGCGACTCCGAAGCGGAGCTCGGTCTTGGTATCGTCACGGACGTGACGGACCGAACCGTGACCGTGGAATTTCCCGGCAGTGGCCAGCAACGACAGTATGCAAAAGATGCCGCTCCGCTGACTCGTATTCGCTTTCAGGTCGGCGACGAGATCAGAAATCAGGCGCAGGAAACCTTTCTGGTCCGGGCTGTGATTGAGAACGCCGATGTGCTGAGCTATGAAGTCAGACCGGCAACGAAACCCAGGGCCCCTGTCACATGCTTGCCCGAATCTGCGCTCAGTGCCGTTATTTCCCTGCAGCAACCCTTGCAACGGCTGCTCAGTGGCCAGATCGATCTGCCACAGTGGTATCGTTTGCGTTATCAGACCCTGCAAACACTGCATTTTATCGAGAAGTCTTCCCTGCTGGGTTTGTGCAGCGCCAGAACCGAGTTGCTGCCGCATCAGCTCTACATCGCCCATGAAGTCGCTGGCCGTTATGCCCCGCGGGTATTGCTGGCCGATGAAGTCGGGCTGGGTAAAACCATCGAAGCCGGGATGATCCTGCAACAGCAGTTGTTCAGCGGACTGGCCAGCCGCGTGCTGCTCATTGTGCCGGAATCCCTGGTACATCAGTGGCTGGTGGAAATGCGCAGACGCTTCAATCTCGCCTTCAGTGTCTTTGATGAAGAACGCTGCGAAGCCATCACCCGGGACAGCGGCGACAATCCTTTTCAAAGCGAACAACTGGTTCTGTGCAGCAGTGATTTTTTTCAGGCCCGGCCGCAGCGTCATGAAGAAGCCCTGATGGGGGAATGGGACCTGCTGATCGTCGACGAAGCGCACCATCTCGGCAATCCGGCTGTCTCCCATGATGGCAAGCCCGGCTCCGGGACACCTGCCTACCAACAGATGGAAGCTTTCAGTCAGCGGGTGAAGGGTCTCATCCTGCTGACGGCTACCCCTGACCAGGGGGGCGCACACAGCCAGTTTGCCCTGCTGCGTCTGCTGGATCCCGCCCGCTTCCACGACATCGACCTTTTTGTCAGCGAGCAGCAAACATTTATTCAGCTTGCGGTTCTGGTCGACAGGCTATTGGCACTGGATACTCATGCTTCCCGGCTCTTTGCCGAGGGCGCAGCATCCTGCATCGCTGACATCAAGACACTGCTCCAGGATGACTCCCTGCTGCCCTTGTTGGCACACCTGCAAACGGCTGACACCCGGCAAGCCCGGGAAACGGCCAGGCAAGTTCTTGTGAGCAGTATTCTCGATCGCCATGGTACCGGCCGCGTGCTGTTTCGCAACAGTCGCAGCAGCGTGGCCGGATTCCCGGTCCGGCTGCTGCATGCCCAGGCACTGAGCTGTCCCGCCGGCTATCCCGCTGACCCTCGCAGCATCACCCCGGAAACAGACAAGGGCAACGACAGCACCTGGTTGTCCCTGGACCCCAGGGTCGGCTTTGTCGTGGATTTTGTTCGCCGGCACCAAAAAACCAAAATTCTGCTGATCTGCGCCAGCCGGAAAACGGCCATCGCCCTTGAAGCATTTCTGCGCCTGCGCCACGGTGTTCGCAGCAGTGTTTTCCACGAAGCCATGACCCTGATCGAACGTGATCGCTCCGCAGCCTATTTCGCCGATGCCCAGGCCGGAGGACAGATTCTGCTGTGCTCGGAAATCGGCAGTGAAGGCCGCAATTTTCAGTTCAGCCAGCATCTGATTCTCTTTGACCTGCCGCTGAATCCGGATTTGTTGGAACAGCGCATCGGCCGTCTCGATCGCATCGGCCAACGGCAAAACATTCACCTGCATGTTCCCTACCTCAGCAGGACTGCTCAGGCGCTGTTGTTTCGTTGGTATCACGAGGGACTGCATGCCTTCAGCCAGGTCAATAACGCCGGCTTCCTGGTGTATCGGGAATTGGGTGAGGAATTGCAGCAACTGCTGGGTCAGGACCTCAGCTCCGTACAAACGGTGAACGACTTCATCGATCGCAGCGCCGAACTCAATGCCCGCTGTCAACGTCAACTGGCAGCAGGCAAGGATCGCTTGCTGGAGATCAATTCATACAACGAAACACTCAGCCGTGAATTGATGGAAGACATACAAGCCTTGGAAAAAAGTGGCTCTCCCGAGGACTTTCTGACCAGCCTGTTGGCCACCTTTGGCCTGGAAGCCGAAGAAAACAGCGATGGCACGTGGATCGTCAATCCCGGCGAGCACATGCTGGTGGATGCCTTTCCTGTCGTGCCTGACGAAGGGATGAGCTTGAGCTATCAGCGCGCCATTGCCCTGCACCGGGAAGACATTCAATTCGTCACCTGGCACCACCCCCTGGTGGAGCAGGGCATTGATCTGGTGCTGCAGGGCGACTACGGCAAAACCAGCGTCAGTCTTTTGCGCAGCAAGGGACTGTCCTCCGCAGGTATCCTGCTGGAAGCCTGCTACCGGATTAGTGTCCATGCGCCTGAAAAACTTCAGCTCAAGCGTTTCCTGCCCTGTACTGTGATCCGGGTACTGATCGATGGCCAGGGCAGGAATCTGAGTCAGGCACTGGACTTTCAGACCCTCGATGCCAGGCTGGAAGCGGTGGACAAAGCCCGGGTACTGCCCCTGATTGCCGAAAGGAGCAAGCAGATATCGACATTGTGCCGGCAGAGTGAAGCCATCGCCCTGGCACAATTGCCCGCCATCATTCAGCGCAGTACCCGGCAGATGCTGGCAAGCCTCAGTGATGAAATCAAGCGTCTGCTGGCCCTGAGAAAAGTCAATCCCAATGTGCGGGACGCCGAGATAGACTTTCTCAAAAAACAGGTACAGGGCCTGCATCAGGCCATGCAGGAAGCGAGCCTGCAACTGGAAGGGCTGCAAGTGGTTTTTGTGGTCGCGGCTGGGGTTTGACGCCAATTATGGCTATACTGGTCGGGTCTTGAATTTTCACCGTCATCAAAAGGAACACATGCCGTCACCGGAACCGCTTTCATCATCCGCCTTCATTCTCAAACGCAGCCAAAGGCTCGACACCCTCAATATCACGGTCGAAGAATACGAGCACCGGGCGACCGGCGCCTGCCATTATCACCTGGTCAGTGAAAACCCGGAAAACGTCTTCCTGGCGGCCCTGCGCACAGTACCCATGGACTCCCGGGGCGTGGCGCATATCCTCGAACACACGGCGCTGTGTGGCAGCCGCAAGTACCCGGTCAGGGATCCCTTTTTCATGATGATCAGGCGCTCCATGAACACCTTCATGAATGCCTTCACCAGCAGCGACTGGACGGCCTATCCCTTCGCCAGCCAGAACCGGAAGGATTTCAACAACCTGCTCGAGGTATACCTGGACGCCGTTTTCTTTGCCACACTCAACCCGCTGGATTTTGCCCAGGAAGGCCACCGGCTGGAATTTTCGGAACGCAAGCAGACCGACAGCCCTCTGACTTACAAGGGCGTGGTCTACAACGAAATGAAGGGGGCCATGAGTTCTCCCAATGCCTACATCTGGCAGCTGTTGAGCAAGCACTTGTTCCCCACCACCACCTACCACTACAACAGTGGGGGCGATCCAGCCGACATCCCCAAACTCACTTACCAGGACCTGCTGGACTTCTACAAGACCCACTACCACCCCAGCAATGCCATTTTCATGACCTATGGGGATATTCCGGCAGCCGAGCATCAGCAAAAATTCGAGGCATTCGCATTGAACCACTTCGGGAAACTGGATGTGCATATCGCCGTGGGTGATGAAAAACGCTACCAGGCTCCCTTGCAGGTGGAAGAGGTCTATCCCCTGGATGAAGAAAATATCGCCGAAAAAAACCATGTCGTGATGGCCTGGCTGCTGGGAAAAAGTACCCATCTGGAAGAACTCTACCGGGCCCAGTTACTGTCCAGTGTGCTGCTGGACAACAGTGCCAGCCCCCTGCTCTACGCACTCGAATCCACGGATCTGGGCAAGTCGCCTTCACCCCTGTGCGGGCTGGAGGATTCCAACCGGGAAATGAGTTTCATCTGTGGTCTGGAAGGCTGCAAGGCTGAAACCACCGACGCGATTGCCAGCCTGATTCTGTCTGCACTGGAAAAAGTCGTCAGCGAGGGTGTTGCCCAGGACAAGGTGGAAGCCGCCCTGCATGCATTGGAACTGCATCAGCGTGAAATCAGTGGTGACAGTTACCCCTATGGCCTGCAATTGATCCTGACCGGGCTCTCGAGCGCCACCCATCGCGGTGATCCGATTCAGGTTCTGGATATCGACCCGGTGCTGGCCAGACTGAAACAGGACATTCAGAATCCCCGCTTTATCCCGGATCTGGTCAAGCAGCTTCTACTGGATAATCCGCATCGCGTGTTGTTGACCGCAAAGCCGCAGGCTGACCTGGCCGCAGAGCAGGCCGAGGCTGAACAGGCCCGGCTGGAGACGATCCGGCAAAACCTGAGTCCCGCCCAGAAACAGGCCATCATTGAGCAGGCACAGCGGCTGGAAGAACGGCAGCAGCAGCTCGATGATGCGTCCATCCTGCCCAAGGTCGAGTTGAGCGATGTGCCAACCGAGATCAAATGGCCGGATTCCCGTAAAACCACGCTGGCAAGCGCAGGCCGAAAGCTGCCTGCCAGTTTTTTCGCGCAAGGCACCAATGGCCTGAGCTACCAGCAGGTGGTCATCAAACTGCCAAACCTGGACCCGGCCTTGCAGGATGTCTTGCCCTACTACGCCAGCTGCCTCCCGGAACTGGGTGCAGGCACCCAGTCCTATCTCGACATGCAGGCCCGGCAGGCCAGTATCAGTGGGGGTGTCAATGCCTATACCTCGATGCGCAACCTGCTGGAATCCGAACAGAAAGTGAAGGCCTTCATGGTGCTTTCCAGCAAGTCACTGTATGCCAATCAACAGGCCTTGTCAGCGCTGCTTTACGATATGCTGTATCACTGCCGTTTTGATGAACACCAGCGCATCAGGGAAATCGTCGATCAGATTTCCAGCCGTCAGGAGCAAAGCATCACCAGCCAGGGCCACACCCTGGCCATGGGTCTGGCATGCAGCCGGATGAGCCCATTGGCCGCGCTGAATTACCGTTTTGGCGGACTCGAAGGCATCCGGGCTTTGCGGCAACTAAGCCAAAGTTTCGAGGATCCGGCCATTCTGCGCCAGTTTGCCGAAGGCTTTGCTGCCCTTCACGCCCATATTCTCGCCGGCGACAAGCAGTTTCTGCTGATTGCCGAAGCCGCTCAGGAAGAAGCCCTGCTGCACGGCATCGAGTCCGTCTGGAAGACGGCGGCTGATACCGGCCCCGCGCTGCCGGATTTCACGCTGCCGGGCATTCGTGACAGCGTACACGAGGCCTGGGTGACCAGTACCCAGGTCAATTTCTGCGCCAAGGCCTATCCAACCGTCCCCTCATCCCACGAAGATGCGGCCGGGCTTACCGTGTTGGGTGGTTTCCTGCGCAATGGCTTCCTGCATCGGGTCATCCGGGAACAGGGGGGAGCTTATGGTGGCGGCGCAGCCCAGGATTCAGGTTCGGCCTCCTTTCGTTTTTTCTCCTACCGTGACCCGCGCCTGACAGAAACACTGAACGACTTCGATGCCGCCATCGACTGGCTGGTCCAGGGCAAACATGAGCCCAGCCAGCTGGAAGAGGCTATTCTCGGGGTCATCAGCAGTCTCGACAAGCCCTCTTCGCCCTCCGGTACCGCCAAGCAGGCCTTTCATAATGAGTTGTTTGGCCGTACCCGGGAACAGCGCGCCAGATTCCGTCAACAAGTGCTGGACGTGACACTGGACAAGCTGCGGCAACTGGCAGAAAAATACCTGCGCCCGCAATACAGCAGCATCGGCATCGTCACCAGCAAGAGCACCCTGCCCCAACTCGAACAGTTGGCATTGACGATAAAATATCTGTAGGGCATCTGCGGACCATGTCCCGGCGCAGCCGTGACTCAGTAAACCAGAACGGGAAAAATTTGAACTTTTTCCAGCGACGATGCTCCTATAAAAAGAGATGAGTGGCGTGTGGTGAAGTATTCCCACTGATCTCTTCCTCGTTATTGAAAGCCCGGCACAACTGTCGGGCTTTTTTTATGCCTGTTGCACCGTCTTCCGGACAAGGCTCAGGGACAAACGACGATGATCAGGTTCCACCTGGCTGAGCAAAAAGGTTACCATGCGTCTCCCCCGATTCATCCTGAGTCCGACAGAATCCTGAGCAGAGCCCGACCATGATCGACAGCAGCAATCATCGTGAAGCCGTAAGGGTAACCCTGATTGGATCAGCGCTGGACCTGTCTCTGGGTATTCTGAAAATTCTTGTCGGTCTCAGCTCAGGCTCCTTTGCCCTTGTCACCGACGGCATCCACTCTTTTTCCGACCTGGTGACCGACGCTTTTGTGCTGCTTATCGCACGCATTTCCAGCGAAAAACCGGATGCCGAACATCCCTACGGTCATGCCCGCTTCGAAACTCTGGGTACCATCATTATCGGCATTGGACTGTTTTGCGTAGCCGTTCTTATCTGCTATGACAGTTTTGCACGGCTGGAAGAGCCGGAGTCTCTGCAGGCCCCGGGCTGGATAGCCTCCGGTACCGCCATCCTCAGTATCATCGGCAAGGAATGGATCTATCGCTATACCCGGGATGTCGCCCTCAAGCTCAAATCATCCATGTTGCTGGCCAATGCCTGGCATAGCCGGACCGATGCCATTTCCTCGATTGTCGTGTTGATCGGCATCAGTGGCGCCCAGTTCGGCTATCTGTGGATGGATCTGCTCGCTGCCATCGGGGTGGCTGCGATTATCGCCAGGATTGCCTGGTCACTGGTATTCGGCAGTGTCAGAGAACTGGTGGATACGGCACTGCCCGACGCAGACATCAAGGCCATGAGAAGCCATATTCTTGCTGTGCCGGGTGTCATGGGTGTCCATGAATTGCGCAGCAGGCAACACGGCGGAAGCACCCTGCTGGATGTCCATGTGCAGGTAAACAATAAAATTTCCGTGTCGGAAGGACACCATCTGGGGGATCACCTGGCCATTTCCCTGAAACAGCATTTTCCCGAAGTGAGCGATGTGGTGATCCACATTGATCCGGAACTGGATATGGAAGACAGCAACGACAGGCTGCCTCTGCGTCATGAAGTCATTGCCTGCCTCCTGCAGTGCTGGCAGGATGACTTGTCTGCGCAGGCCATAGAGGGCTTTAACCTGCACTATCTTCAGGGCAATATTCAGGTGGATGTGTATTTAAATAAAAATAATATAAACAATGACTTGATAAACAAACTTAAACAATCAGCAGAAGTTTTTCCATGGCTTGAAGGTATCAGGTTTTTTGGGCGTTTCTGATCAGTTCGTAGGCACTTCTGATGTCCTGGGACTTCTGGTTGGCAATTTCCATCATTTCCTGTGGCAAGCCCTTGGAAACCAGTTTATCCGGATGATGCTGGTTCATCTGGCGCCGATAGGCCTTCTTTACCTCTTCGGCACTGGCATTTTGCTTCAGACCCAGCAATTGGTAGGCATCGGCCACAGACATGGCATCGTTTTTGGATTGCTGCCGGGTCTTCTGAAAATGTGCCTGTGCACGGATGCGGGAAAGCAGGTTGTTGAATTCAGTGCTCGAAAACCCGAGGGTCAGCGCCGCGTTGCGGAGAATTCCATCTTCCGTCTGATGCAGATCACCATCGGCGAAGGCCGTTACCACGAGGATCTCCAGAAACATCTGTATCAGATTGCGCCGGCGGTGACACTCGAGCCGAAACTGCTGCAAGATGTCCTCTGCCGGAAACCCGGGCTGCTTGCCCTGATTGAAGAGCTTGATCGCAACTTTTTCCTGCTCGGGGCTCAGACGCATCTGCCGCATGATATGGCGTGCGGCAGAAATCTCGTCGGCCGACACCTGGCCATCCGCCTTCGCAAGATAACCCATCATGGAAAAGGTCGCCGTGAAAAAAACCGACTGAATCTTTTCGACATTGGCGCCACCACCGATACGCCTCGGGCCACCCATGTTCAGACCCCGATCGAAATTGTGACCAAGGGCCGCTCCCATGACCGCCCCCAGCGGACCGCCGAGCATAAAACCGAAAGTGCCACCAATGACCTTGCCCCACCAACTCATATGATCAATTCCTAAAATAACAAGCGCATAAACCAGTTTCGACCCAATTCCCTTTCACACTGTTGAAACTGACGTTCGTAGGTCCTGGCATTGGCCTGCACCTGGCGGGCAGTATCGATCAAGTCGGGCTTATCGGCGTAGCTGCGGCGTGAAAAACCACCGTTGCCCTCATGATACGCCAGGTAGAGGCTATAAGCGTCATCCCGACGAATCCCATTGCGGCGATAGCTGTTGCTGTTGTACCAACCGATAAAATCGGCGGCATCTGCAAAATTCGAACGTCTGGCCCCCCAACGGCCTGCCTTTTCCTCGTATTCAGCCCAGGTCGTATCGAGCACCTGGGCATAACCGAAGGCGGAGGATGGCCGCGGCCCCGGAATGAATCCGAGATACTTCTTGCGTGGTGGCTTGGCCCGGGACTGGTATGATGATTCCTGATGAATGAAGGCCATGACAATCGGTACCGGGACTCCCCAGCGCTTCTCGGATTTCACGGCCGCCTTGTACCAGCTGCGGCGCTCTTCAAACATGCTGCAAACATTGCTGGTGTTGCGGGGAGGCGATGTCGCGCAGGACGTCAGCACTGCCAGCACGAGGAAAAGACTGATGGTTTTCATGGACTCCTCCATTTCATCTGTTCAGGATGCTGCGGTTTCCAGCAAGGCCAGAAAGGCAGCCTCGTCAATGATTTTTATGGCCAGTGCCTCTGCCTTTGCCAGCTTTGAGCCGGCACCGGGTCCGGCTATGACACAGCTCGTCTTCGCGGACACCGTGCCTGCCACCTTGGCACCCAGGCTTTGCAGACGTTCCCTGGCCTCATCCCGGCTCATGCTTTCAAGAGTGCCGGTGATCACATAGGTCTGTCCTGCCAACGGCGTTTCCTGGGCCGACTCCGGGTCAGCCTCCTTCAGTCTGATGCCGGCCGCCAACAGCTCGCTGATAACCTTGCGGTTATGGGGCTCGGCAAAAAACAGGGCAATATGCCCGGCTACCACCGGACCCACGTCCGGCACCGCCATCAAGGCTTCGGGGTCGGCATCCATGATGGCCTGCAGACGGCCGAAATGCCTGGCCAAAGCCTGTGCCGTGGCGACGCCGACCTCTCTGATTCCCAATGCATACAGGAACCTGGCCAGGCTCAGGTCCTTGCTGTGCGCAATCGCCGCAAGCAGGTTTTCAGCCGATTTCCGCCCCATCCGTTCCAGGCCTGCCAGGGTGTCCGCATCCAGATGGAAAATATCCGCGACACTGCTCACCAGGCCCTCTTCCACCAGTTGTTGCACCAGCTTGCTGCCCAAACCTTCAATATCCAATGCCGCCCTGGAGGCAAAATGCAGCAGGGATTGACTGCGTTGCGCCGGGCAGAACAAACCACCGGTACAGCGGATCAGCACTTCTTCCGGCAGGTGCTCGATGTCCGAGCCACAGACCGGGCATTGTTGCGGGGCAACGATTTCCCCGGCATCAGCGGGTCGCCGTTCCTTGATTACCTTGACGATCTTCGGTATCACATCACCGGCCCGGCGCAGGATCACCGTATCACCACTATGCACATCCAGGCGCTTGATTTCATCCATGTTGTGCAAGGTGGCATTGCTGACGGTGACACCCCCGACAAAAACGGGTTCGAGGCGGGCCACCGGCGTAATGGTACCGGTTCGTCCCACCTGGAACTCCACATCCTTGAGCACTGTGGAGACTTCCTCCGCCGGAAACTTATAAGCTATCGCCCACCGCGGAGTCCGGGCATTCATGCCCAGTTCCTGCTGCAGACGGCTGCTGTTGACCTTGATCACGACACCATCGATTTCATAATCCAGGGTATCGCGTCTGGCCAGAATATCCTGCGCATAGCGGTGACAGCCTGCAATGCCCTGCACGGTCCTGCGATCCGGGTTTACCGGCAGGCCCCAGGCCTCGAGCTTCAGAAAAACCTCGCTGAGTCGGCTCGGCAGCTCCCTACCCTCGGACAAACCCACACTGTAACAGAACATGGTCAGGGGGCGGCTGGCACTGATTCGGGAATCCAGTTGCCGCAAGGTGCCGGCAGCCGCATTGCGCGGATTGACAAACAGGCGCTCTGCCCGTGCGGTGGCCTGTGCATTCATTTTTTCAAAACCGGAGCGGGTCATGAAAATCTCGCCGCGGACTTCCAGTTTGTCAGGAATGCCACTGCCATGCAGGCGCAAGGGCACCGTCTGAATGGTCCTGACATTGTGGCTAATGTCTTCACCACTGCTGCCATCGCCGCGTGTCGCTGCACGAACAAGAACACGGTCTTCATAGAGCAGACTGACTGCGACCCCGTCAACCTTGGGTTCGCAACTGTATTCCAGCTCCCCGGTGTCCCCCAGGCGTTTGCGAATTCTGAGATCGAATTTGTTCAGATCTTGCTGATCAAAAACCTTGTCCAGCGACAACATGGGAATTTCATGTCTGACCTGAACGAAGCTGTTCAGAGGGGGGCTGCCAACCCGTCTGCTCGGCGAATCGGGGGTCACCAGTTCGGGATGTTCTGCTTCTATTTCCAGCAGGCGGTCGAAGAGGCGATCATATTCCTGGTCTGTGATCTCGGGATCATCCAGCTGATGATAGCGTTGGTTGTGGTATTCCAGCGTTTTGCGCAAACCTGCCAGTTCGCCAAGCAGATCACTGCTGACCGTTCCCATGGCCATTACTTCTTCACTAACTGTTTGAGCTCAAAGTCCAGAATGCGTTGCCGGCAGTGCTCGATGGTCTGGCGGGTAATCACATTGCGATTTTCATCTTTCAGGTCCGCATTGAAACTGCCTTTCACCGCATTGGCGACATCCAGCATCCGATTGAAACTTTGCATGTGGTCCAGCTTGCCAGGAAGCTGCAGGAAGAAACTGACACCCGGCGTCGTGAATTCGCTCATCGTATTCATATCGAAGGTCCCCGGCTTGACCATGTTGGCCATGCTGAACATGACTGGCCCCTGGCCGCCGGGGTCGGCATGACGGTGAAAAATATTCATGTTGCCCAGCCGCAAACCATGCGACATCAGGATGGGCAGCAAGGTACTGCCACTCAAATGCTCGCCTGGTTTTGCCATGACATTGATGACAATCACTTCTTCAGCCACTTGGGGCTCTTCCGCGTGCTGCGCTTCTGCCTTCTGTTGCTTTTTACCTGGGCGCCCCTCTTCCTGGGCAGGACTCTTGCCGAACAGATCCCCCATCGGCAGTTCTGTTCGGGATGCCTTTATGCCGGTACTTCGCCTGCCGGCATCGGATGGTTCAGCCTTGAAACTTTCCCCGTCGAGATTCGCTTCATTAAAATCCATGTCATCACCGAAGGACGGTTCTATTCTTTGCTGCGGTGTTGAAGACCGGTCATGCCGGGACCTTGAAAGAGTATCGCCATCTTCCTCGTCGCCATCTGTGTCATCAACATGCTCGTCACTTTCCAACTCGTCATTTTCCAGCTCGTCATCGTCTGCATACGCGTCGGGCCTTAGCTCCGATTCCCTGTCCAGCGGCTCTTCGTCCGGCTCCTTGGAAGGCGTGCCGAAAAACTCGTCATCGTCCAGTGGCGCATTTTCTTCACCCGCATCGCGGCTTGAGTCACGATCGGATTCAATGGTGTCCGGCGCCAGATTGACGGAATCCATCAAAACCGGAACCGCGCTGCCAAAATCAAGATCGTGGTTGGCCGAAGACTCACTTTTGTCCCGCCGAAGCGTTTTTTTTCTGCTGTCGCGGATAACGGGAGCCGACCCGGCTCTGGGCAGGGAACGGGCACCGCCGTTGGGCAATTCGGAATTCCTGTCTACCGCATCGTCCGGCGGAATATTTTTGTCCAGTTTCATCCGAACGCTGTTGCGTTCCTTCAGCTTGCGGCGAAAACCGTCAAGGAGTATCAGAACAATGGCAATAATGACGATAATGGATAACCACTCTCTCATTTCCATACTTGGCTCTCATACTGCTCGTGCGATTGAATCATGATCGTGCAATATACCTTCTTTCCGTTTCAGCTTGCCCCAACACATCACTGCGCCGGCAAGCCTGTGATTTGAAGCAATGCCCATGTGGTGAACTACCGAGGTTCAGATGCTACATGGCAGCCAGTTCTGCAGCCTCTTCAACGTCCACCGCCACCAGCCTGGAAACCCCGGGTTCATGCATGGTAACGCCAAGCAGCTGGTTGGCTGCCTCCATGGTGATGCGATTATGAGTAATGAAGATGAACTGTACAACACTCGACATTTCCTGCACCAGCCTTGTATAACGGCCGACATTGGCGTCATCCAGCGGGGCATCCACCTCGTCGAGCATGCAAAAAGGTGAAGGATTGAGATGAAAAATGGAAAACACCAGAGCAATCGCCGTCATCGCCTTTTCACCGCCGGACAACAGATGGATCGTACTGTTTTTCTTGCCCGGCGGACGCGCCATGATGGCAACGCCGGTATCCAGCAGATCATCACCCATCAGGTCCAGATAGGCATGGCCGCCACCAAATACCTTGGGAAAGAGATCCTGCAGGCTGCTGTTGATCTTGTCGAAGGTTTCCTTGAACCGGGTGCGGGTTTCCTTGTCGATCTTGCGAATGGCGTTCTCCAGCGTTGCCAGCGCCTTTTCCAGATCGTCATTCTGCGAGTCCAGATAAACTTTGCGCTCTGACTGTGTGGCGTATTCGTCAATGGCCGCCAGGTTGATGGGTCCAAGACGCTGGATCCGTCCGGACAGGCTTTCCAACTCCCGCTCACAGAGTTCCTGGGTAAAATCTTCGGCCAGATTGGCCACGACGGTTTCAAGATCGTAACCGCTTTCGGCAAGCTGCTGACTCAAGGCGCTGCGTTTCACGCTGGCACCTTCCAGACCGAGGCGCTGGCTGACGAGCCGATCACGAATACTCTGGGTGGCCTCCTGTGCCTCCTGGCGCTGACGCTCAAAAGTCCGGATCTCATGATCGATGGCATCAACGCGGCTTTTGGACGCCGTCAGACGTGCTTCCACTTCAAGTCGGGCTGTCAGTTTTTCTTCCAGGTTCCGCTGCAAACCAGGCAGGGGCTCATCGACCTGGGCCAGCGCGCCCAATAATTGCTTCTGCCTGGACTCGTGGGACGCGACCTGGGCATTGACCCGTTCCAGGGCCGTGTTGAGCGATGATATCTGAGCCAGCAGCGTCTGGTGCCGGAGAGCCAGTTGATGGGTCTGGTCCTTGTCATGCCGGGCCTGTTGTCGATTCTGGTCCAGCAGGGAACGATGCTCATCGCGTCTGCGCAGCAGCTCTTCGCGCCGGACCGTGTCCGCCGCCATGCCATCGAGCGCCTGCTGGAGGCCGACCCGGGAACCGGCAATATTGGCCTTTTCTGTTTCCACCTGCCTTGCCAGTTCGGCAAGCTCCTGGGTCAGGCGTTTACGGCGTTCGCTGACCTGCTCGATCTTCTGCAGGCACGCCGCACGCTCGGCATTGCGCTCGGCAATCTGCCGATTCAGATGCCCCAACTCCTGTAACAGCTCTTCTTTCTCACGTTCCCGGACATGCAGCTTCTGCTGCTGTTCTTCCTGCTGCGCGGCAAGCTCGTCAACACCGGCCTGCGCTCTCTCGATTTCCTGATCGAGCAGACTCAGTTCTTCCTGGCGCTGAATCATGCCGGCTTTCTCATCAAAGCCGCGGGCAAGTCTCAACCAGTCTTTGCCAAGCCAGATACCCTCCCGGGTGACCAGGGATTCATGGGCTTGCAACTGTGAACGCCAGGACATGGCTTCCGACAGATTTTCGGCACAGTAAATACCCGCAAGCAAGCCCGAGACCAACGCGGGGTTCTTGATTTTGCTCAACAGCGCGTGCCCGGCAAGTTCCCCGTCAGCACGGAATTCGATGGCAGTCTGCGAGGTATCCAGCAGGCTCAGATGGCCATCACTGAAGCTGTCCAGGGCGGCCAGCAAGGGCTCCAGGCCATTCACGCAGACTGCCTGCAAGTGCTCGCCCAACACGGTTTCGACAGCCTGCTCCCAACCGGCAACCACTTTCAGGTCATCGACCAGGCGGGGATTCTGATCCAGCTTGTTGCGGCTCAGCCAGGCTATGCCCGCGCTGCCCTGTTTCTTGCCCAGAGCGGCCTGCTGCAAGGCTTCCAGAGAGGCCATGCGACCCTGGAGACTGTGCACCTTGCTACGCTCCTGGGCCAGGTTGGCAGCCAGGGTTTTCAGCAGGTTACGGGTCTCCTCGATATCATCAGTGCGCGTGTCACTGGCAGCCGCCGCCGCATCCTGCTGTTCTGCAAGCAGCAGGATGCTTTCATCGAGAACGGCAATCTGCTCTTCTTCAGGCTCCGCCAGCAGGCTCTGTTTTTCCGCCTCCAGCTTCTGTTTGCGCTGCATGCCACGTTCAACAATATTTTCCAGGTGGCTGATGCGTTGCTGCTCCATTTCCGCATTGCGCATGGCGGCTGCGGAAAGGGTATTGAACTGATCCCATTCCTGCTGCCAGCTGCTCATGGTCTGTTCAGCAAGCTCCTGGGCCGCAGCAGAGGCTTCTTCGCGGGTTCTTGCAAGCTCGAGGCCAGGAGCAACATCGGACAGTTCATCCTCCAGTGCTCTTATCCTGTCTCTATCGTGTTGCAATTCCTGCTGCGAGCGCTCAAGGCCGTCGCTGGTCAGACGCAGATCTTCTTCCAGCTGCTGACGACGCTGCTTCTGGTATTCGATGCTTTGCTCGATCCGGGCAATTTCACTGCCCAGCCCATAAAAGCTGGCCTGAACTTCCTGATAGACCTCATTGCCATCGGCATTGTCGGCACGCAATTGTTCAATCTGGGCATCCAGGGAGCGCTGTCCTGCGATGCTGGCTTCCAGTTTTACCTCGAGGCTGGCTATCACCTGCTGGCCATTGCCGACTTCAGTATCCAATGCCTGCCAGCGCAAGGCATTCAGCTGAGCGCTGGCATCACGTTCCTGCTGTTTGTATTCCCGGTACTTTTCAGCCGCCTTGGCCTGGCGCTGCAGGTGCTGCAACTGGCGTTCCAACTCATCCCGGATATCCGTAAGCCGTTCCAGGTTTTCCCGGGTACGCTTGATCCGGCTTTCGGTCTCCCGACGCCGCTCCTTGTACTTCGAGATACCCGCCGCCTCTTCAATGAAAACCCGCAATTCTTCCGGTTTGGACTCGATCAGACGGGTCACCATGCCCTGCTCGATGATGGAGTAGCTGCGAGGTCCCAGCCCGGTACCCAGGAAAATATCGGTAATGTCACGACGGCGGCAACGGGTACCATTGAGCATATAGGAGGACTGAGCATCGCTGGTGACCATGCGCCGCACCGAGATTTCGTTGAAGCTGGCGTATTCACCCGTAATCTTGCGGTCGGAATTGTCGAAAATGAGTTCTACCGAAGCCTGGCCCACGGGCTTGCGATTGCTGGAGCCATTGAAAATGACGTCCGTCATCTGCTCGCCACGGAGATTCTTTGCCGAGCTCTCTCCCATGACCCAGCGCACCGCATCGATGATGTTGGACTTCCCACAGCCATTGGGACCCACGACAGCGCAAAGATTACTGGGAAAATTGACCGTGGTCGGATCCACAAACGACTTGAATCCTGCCAACTTGATACTTTTCAATCGCATTGAGCGCGAATACCCCGACCAGCTATTGTATGCTTCTTATTGAATTACCTGGCACCTGCGGCTAACATAAATCGCCCACGGGACCCCTTTGATCCGCGCAAGTTTATCCGATCTCCCCTACAAACTCATCAAGAAAATGGCGCAGGGAATACATGAGCAAGACATCCTCTACCCCAGGCGCCATACTGCGCGCCCTGTTGAATCCGCAGAACCGGGATCTGCCGCTGGCCATTGTCGGCACCATCAATGCCTACAGCGCCATGCAGGCCCAGGCCGTCGGGCACCGGGCCATTTATCTGTCCGGCGGTGGTGTAGCCTATGCTTCCAATGGTCTGCCGGATCTCGGCATCACCCAGCTGGGTGATGTGCTGGAGGACTCCCGGCGTATTACCGGGGCCTGTGATCTGCCACTGCTGGTGGATATCGATACGGGCTGGGGCGGCGCTTTCAATATCGCCCGCGCCGTTCGCAGTCTGGAACAGGCTGATGTCGCCGCCATTCACCTGGAAGACCAGGTCCTGCAGAAACGTTGCGGGCATCGCCCCAATAAAGCCATCGTATCCCAGGGCGAGTTCGTCGACCGTATCAAGGCAGCCGTGGACGCCAGGCAGGACGACAGTTTTTTTGTCATGGCCCGCACCGATGCACTGGCCGTGGAAGGCATGCAAAGCGCCATTGACCGGGCCTGCGCCTGTGTCGAAGCCGGAGCTGATGGCATTTTCCCGGAGGCCATGACGGACTTGGCACAGTACCGTCTTTTCACTGCGGCAACAAAAGCCCCGGTGCTGGCCAATATCACCGAGTTCGGGCTGACCCCCCTGTTCAGCCAACGGGAGCTCGGCAATGCCGGAGTCGCCATGGCCCTCTATCCGCTGAGTGCCTTCAGGGCCATGAGCAAGGCGGCCGAGGCTGTATACCGGAATATTCTGGAACAGGGAGACCAAAAATCTGTATTGGACATCATGCAGACCCGGGATGAGCTGTATCAAGTTCTGGATTACCACAGCTATGAACGCAAGCTGGACGAGCTTTTCAAAGAATAAAACGCTGCGCCCTGCCTTCGAGCCTTTCAGGCTCCCGCAGAGACGCCTCAGAGCCATTCAGAGATTGCCGAGGTATATATGGTTGAAAAAGTACTGACAGGAGCCGGTTTGCGCGGCCAGGTTGCCGGTGAAACCGCGCTTTGTACCGTAGGCAAAAGCGGGACCGGGCTGACTTACCGTGGTTATGATATTTCTGTACTGGCGGAAAAAGCGCAGTTTGAGGAAGTGGCTTATTTGCTACAGTACGGTAACCTGCCGGATCAAACACAGTTTTCCCGGTATCTGGAAAGGCTCCAGTCACGCCGACAATTACCGCAAGCGTTGATGGAGGTGCTGGAACGCATTCCAGCTGCCAACCACCCCATGGACGTCATGCGAACCGCCTGCTCCTTCCTGGGCAACCTGGAACCCGAAGAAGCCAGCTTCGCTGAGCAGGACGACAACATCGAGCGCATGCTGGCCCTGTTTCCGGCCGCCCTGTGTTACTGGTACCACTTCTCTCAGCACGGCAAACGGATTTCCAGCAACAGCGGGGAAGCCTCCATTGCCGGGCACTTCCTGCATCTGCTGCATCAAAAAAAGCCGGACCCGCTGTTTACCCGGGTGATGAATGTTTCCCTGATTCTATATGCCGAACATGAATTCAACGCATCCACCTTTGCGGCCCGCGTGTGCGCGTCGACACTGTCTGACATCCACTCCTGCGTCGCTGCCGCCATCGGCACACTGCGCGGCCCTTTGCATGGAGGCGCCAATGAGGAAGCCATGGCCATGATCAGCCGCTGGCAGACACCGGATGAGGCGGCCGCTGCCCTCGTCGACATGCTGGCCCGAAAAGAGAAGATCATGGGCTTCGGGCATGCCATCTACCGGAAATCCGACCCCCGCAATGTCATCATCAAAAGCTGGGCCGGGAAGCTTGCCGCACAAGTGGGCGACCAGAAGCTGTTTCCCATTTCCGTACGCTGTGAAGAAGTGATGTGGAAAGAGAAAAAACTTTTCCCCAATGCCGACTTCTTCCATGCCTGTGCCTATCATTTCATGGGCATCCCGACCCGGCTCTTTACCCCGATTTTTGTCATGTCCCGGGTCACTGGCTGGACTGCGCATATCAAGGAACAACGCGCCAACAACCGCATCATCCGCCCCAGTGCCGAGTACACCGGACCGCTTTCCGCACAGTGGACAGATATCCAGAACCGATAAGAGCAAATCCCGATTTCAAGGAGCAGTCATGCAGCACAACACGGAATTCAACCAACGGCCGGCCCCGGATCAGGTGCTGGTCGATATTGCCGACTATATTTGTGATTACGAGGTGAGATCGGAACTCGCTTTCGCAACTGCCCGCCACTGTTTCATGGACACTCTCGGCTGTGGCCTTCTGGCCCTGAATTTTCCCGAATGCAGCAAGCTGCTGGGGCCGGTGGTTCCGGGCACCATCGTACCCCTGGGCGCCCGGGTGCCGGGAACGTCCTATGTTCTCGACCCGGAAAAAGCAGCCTGGGATATTGGCTGCATCATCCGCTGGCTCGACTATAACGATACCTGGCTGGCGGCAGAATGGGGTCACCCCTCCGATAACCTGGGTGCGATCCTGGCCGTCGCGGATTTTATTTCCCGACAGCGACGCGCCAGCGGAAATGGCTTGCCATTGACCATGCAAGATGTCCTTATCGCCATGATCAAGGCCCATGAGATTCAGGGTGTGCTGGCACTGGAAAACAGTTTCAACCGGGTCGGCTTGTGCCATGTCCTGCTCGTCAGAGTGGCTTCGGCCGGCATTGCCACCTGGATGCTGGGCGGCAGCAGGCAACAAGTCATCGATGCCCTGTCCCAGGCCTGGCTGGATGGTTCCAGTCTGCGCACCTACCGGCATTCTCCCAATGCCGGCCCCAGGAAGTCCTGGGCTGCTGGTGATGCCACCAGCCGGGGGGTGCAACTGGCCAATATTACCCTGAGGGGGGAGATCGGTTATCCGAGTGTTTTGACGGTTCCCACCTGGGGCTTTTATGACGTGTATTTCAAGGGTCAGCCTTTCAGGATTTCTCAGGCCTATGGCAGCTATGTCATGGAAAACATTCTGTTCAAGATTTCCTTTCCGGCAGAATTCCACAGCCAGACCGCAGTGGAAGCGGCGGTAAAATTACACCCTCTGGTGAAGGACCGGCTCCATGAGATTGAAAAAATCGTGATTACCACGCATGAGTCTGCACTTCGCATCATCAGCAAGACGGGCCCCCTGAACAATCCCGCCGACCGTGATCATTGTCTGCAATACATGACGGCGGTGGCACTGATTTTTGGCAATCTGGAGGCACAGCACTATGAGGATTCCTTTCACCGCCACAATCCCGTCATCGATACCCTGCGCGACAAAATGCAGGTAGAGGAAGACTCTCGCTACAGCCGGGAATACCTGGAAGCGGACAAACGCAGCATCGCCAATGCCCTGCAGGTTTTCTTCAGCGATGGCAGCGCAAGCCGGAAACTGGAGATCGAATACCCCTTGGGGCATCGGCGCAGAAGGCAGGAAGGTCTCCCGGCACTGGAAGCAAAATTCCTGAAAAACATGGCAAGCCGCTATTCCCCCGAACACTGTGAAAGGGTTTTTGCCCTGTGTCAGGACCAGGAAAAATTTGCGGCAATGCCAGTGGACAGCTTGATGGATACACTGGTGATCCAATGATGCTGATATCTCAGTCTTCGGTTCTGATGGTGTATTCATCGTCGGTGGCGATGATGCCCTCATTGAGGTCGGGCAGGCAGTGCACCTCCAGAAAGTCGACCTTGTCCTGACGATTGTAGTGCTTGGTGCCCAGCCACTGGCCTTCCCAGTTCTGCGGGTCGGTCATGGTCCATTCCACCTCCAGAGACTGCCTGTCGGCACTCATCCGGATGCGTTCGATCGTGTGGAACTCTTCACTGACGGGAATGCCGGCACGCAACCAGTGATGACTGGGCTCAAAGTTGCGGGTGTCGATGACCAGGGTATCGCCGTCCCAATGACCGATGGATTCGCCGTTATAGGAAGGCACGTAGTAATCCGGGTCACTGTGGCTGCGGCCATCCATGTAAATCCAGCGTACCTGGTTCATGAAATTGCTGATCATGACAATGGAGGTCGGCAACTGGATCATGTGCACCGGCCAGACCCGCGTCATCATCCTGGGCAGCCCGGGTGGCCAGCAGCGACCGATATCATCATTGAAGGATTTGCCGGCCGCCGCTGCCTGGGACGCCATCGCGAACAATTCGGCGGCTGCCGGCTTCAGCGGCGGCACGTCTTCAAACTGCCATTGCCCGGTAATGGACCAGGTGCCGGTAATGTCAAAGGGAGCCTCGGGCCTGCTCTGACCAAGATTGTCCAGGGCCAGGGCCCCGGGCTGGCCATTGAGGTTATCCCACAGCCCTTGTGCCTGAGTGAATCCGGGCAGGCTCGCCAGAGCCAGAATCAGTAAACGTCTGCTTAAAACCCGCATGTTCTCACCTGTTATGGACTCGGGTTGAAGGGAGGATTATTATTTTTCTTCGGCAAGGCCCGCCGATACCGAGCCCGGCCCACCGGAACCCGGCGGTGCGCCGAGATTGCTGCCATCGGCCAGCACAGCACCCAGGAGACTGCCGCCGGGTTTGCCATCGCGCAGAGGCCGAATGATGACAGTCACCTGCTCACCCGGCTGCAAGGAGCGCCGGTTCCAACCGCTGCGCATCAGAATATTGGGGCTGGTGGCTTCAATGCGCCAAAGTTCCATCTCGCCCTTGTCGTTGCGCACATTCAACAGCAGCCAGGCATGGGGGTTGCTCCAGCGCCATTCGACCACTTCCCCGCTCACGTCGATCTGACGACTGTTGTCAAAGGCGGAACCGGAATGATGGGCCAAAACGGCTGTAGCGGGCAGCAGCAGGCAGAGAAAAGCGAACGACAAGGATGCTGGTACGTTCATGAATGGCTCCTTTTATTATTTCCCCGGGGTTCTATGGCCATCGATATGCACCCGATTATTGTTGATTTGCCGACAAATGTATAGCCGTCGCAATATCGTCCCGCCTGAAACCTCGTTGTTGCAGAAAAAACCAGGCTTTTTGTCTGGCCGCGGCAGTGTCTGGCACCGGGCCCCGGTATTTTTTCAGGAGGACCTGCCGGGCCTCCAGTGTCCAGTCATTGTCGGGCGCATCGACAAGGGCCCCGATCAATGTCGTGGATACCCCTTTCTGCTTGAGTTCTGCGCTGATTTTGAGCGGGCCGGTGCCTTTGTTTTTCCGGCTGCGGACGAAGTTCTCGACGAACCTGGCGTCGCTTTGCAGGTTTTCTTCGCGCAGGCGCTCAAGGGTCGGCAGAATCGCTTCGTCCAGATCGAATCCAGGGTACTTGTCGCGCAATGCCAGGGCCAGCTCATGAAAGGAATGCTCACGCCGGGCCAGTTTGTCCATGGCTGCGCGACGCAACACCACCCGAGGGCTTTCAGTAGCAGAATGAGCGCCCATTATCCGTCACATCTGGTTCAGGAGACATCTTCCGCGGCTTCGATTTCCACTTCTGCCGCGCTTGAATTCTTGCGGCCTGGCTTGGCCATCAGCAGTTCCCGCAAGGCACTTTCTATCTCCTGGGCGATTTGAGGGTTTTCTTCCAGAAAGATCTGGACATTTTTTTTGCCCTGGCCAATTTTTTCACCCTTGTAGGCATACCAGGCGCCGGATTTTTCGATGAACTCGTGCTTCACACCAAGATCGATGATTTCCCCTATCCGCGATATTCCCTTGCCATAAAAAATCTGAAACTCGGCCTGTTTGAAGGGCGGCGATACCTTGTTTTTGACAACCTTGACGCGGGTTTCATTACCCACGACTTCTTCACCTTCCTTGATGGAGCCGATACGGCGGATATCCAGACGCACAGAGGCATAGAATTTAAGCGCATTGCCCCCGGTGGTCGTTTCCGGCGAGCCAAACATGACGCCGATCTTCATCCTGATCTGGTTGATGAAGATCACCAGCGTATTTGAAGTCTTGATGTTGCCGGTCATTTTACGCAGGGCCTGGGACATCAGGCGGGCTTGCAGGCCCATATGGCTGTCGCCCATATCCCCCTCAATTTCTGCCCGGGGGGTCAGCGCTGCCACGGAGTCGATCACCACGACGTCCACGGCACCGGAGCGCACGATCATGTCGCAGATTTCCAGGGCCTGTTCCCCGGTATCGGGCTGGCTGACCAGCAGATTGTCGACATCGACGCCGAGGTTGCCCGCGTATATGGGATCAAGCGCATGCTCGGCGTCTATGAAGGCGCAGGTGCCGCCATTTTTCTGACATTCCGCAATGACCTGCAATGTCAGTGTGGTCTTGCCCGAGGATTCCGGGCCATAAATTTCCACGACCCGGCCCCGCGGCAGACCACCGACCCCCAGCGCAATATCAAGCCCCAGGGAACCGGTGGAAATCGCCGGCACAGACACAACCTCGGAATCGCCGAGCCGCATCATGGAGCCCTTGCCAAACTGGCGATCGATCTGGGCCAGTGCCGCTGACAGTGCTTTTTCCTTGTTTACATCCTGGGGTGTTGCCATGGTCGTTTTCCGTTGTTTGCTGTGTTGATTCGGTTCTGATGCCGGGCCGCGAATGAGCCCTGTGACTTGTCCTGACAAGAAGGCATTAAAGCAGATAAACCCGCGATATTCAAAAGGGATTTTCGCCTGCATGCCAGGCTTGTTCAGAGGCGCGCAGGGAGTCCCGGCAAGGTTTTGAAAACCTTTCGACGAAGTTCCGAAGAAGTTCCGAAGAAGTTCCGATGGAGCCTGATAAGCGGATAACGTAAAATGTCCGGCTTGTTCAATTCCCGGCTGTGGTAGTGACCTTGTCCGACGACTATTCCCAACACACCCCGATGATGCAGCAATACCTCAAGGTAAAGGCACAGCATCCCGATGAGTTGCTGTTTTACCGTATGGGGGACTTCTATGAGCTGTTTTACAGCGATGCCAGGACAGCTTCCGATATTCTGAATATCACCCTGACCGCCAGAGGCAAGTCCGATGGCGCCCCCATTCCCATGTGCGGCATTCCCTACCATGCCGCCGATCGCTACCTGGCAAAGCTGGTGGAAGCCGGCGTATCCGTTGCCATCTGTGAGCAGATCGGTGATCCCGCCCTCAGCAAGGGACCGGTGGAACGCAAGGTCGTGCGCTTGATTACACCCGGCACCCTGAGCGATGAAGCCCTGCTTCATGAGCGCCGCGATCAGCTCCTGCTGGCCATCTGTTCCCGGGGAACTACATTCGGACTGGCCTTCATGGATGTCAGCAGTGGCCGTTTTCAGGTGCTGGAGGTCGACTCCAGCGAAGCCATGCTGAGCGAGGTGGGCAGGATCGATCCGGCCGAAATCCTGATTCCTGAAGACGCCTCTTTTTTTTCCTTGCTGGAAACAAGACACGGTCTGCGCCGCCGCCCGGTTTGGGAATTCGATCTGGACACTGCCAGGCGTCTGCTGAACCGGCAATTCAGAACCGAAGATCTGAGTGGCTTTGGTTGCGCCCACCTGAGCGTGGCCATTCAGGCCGCAGGTTGCGCATTGGCCTACGCCCGTGAAACCCAGCATTCCGAACTTCCCCACTGCCAGAGTCTGAAGCTCGAGCAGGTGGAGGACAGCCTGGTCCTGGATGCCGTCAGCCGCCGCAATCTCGAAATTGACAACAATCTCAGTGGTGGCAAGGACAATACGCTGACCGCAGTGCTGGATTTTACGGCAACCGCCATGGGCAGTCGTCTGCTCGCCCGCTGGCTGCATCGCCCGATCCGGGATCAACGACAATTACGACTACGTCAGGATGCGGTAAGCTGCCTCATCAACGCGTATCAATACGAAACCATTCAGCCCCTGCTGAAACAGATCGGTGATATTGAACGCATCATCTCCCGCATCGCCCTGCGTTCGGCCCGGCCCCGCGACCTCGCGAGATTACGGGATGCCCTGCTCTGTCTGCCGGACTTGCGTGGCCTGCTGGCAGGCATTGCGGCGCCCAGGATTCAGGCCCTGTCCCTGGAAATCCATGAGCTGCCGGAACTGAGTGCGCTGCTGTGCCGGGCCATTCTGGACAACCCGCCGGTGGTATTGCGTGAAGGCGGGGTCATCGCCGCCGGTTACGATGCCGAACTGGACGAACTGCGCAACCTGAGTACCAATGCCAGCGCCTTCCTGACCGACCTGGAG
>JAVVEZ010000043.1:0-29096 GCA_032250895.1 Pseudomonadales bacterium
GGTGCCTGCGCAACTGCAGGGCACTTTCCACCGCGTGCATCCGGACCAGCAATTTCCACCCCTGTTCGAGGACGATCAGTTCTTCAACGGCGATGGCATGATCTCCCTGTTTCATTTCCGCAACGGCCGCGTGGATTTCAAGCAGCGCTATGCCCGCACCGACAAATTCAAACTGGAGCGGGAGGCCGGCAAGGCCTTGTTCGGTGCCTATCGCAATCCACTGACCGACGATCCCTCCGTCAAGGGCCGGATTCGCGGCACCGCCAATACCAATGTCATCGTTCACGGCGGCGAACTCTACGCGCTGAAAGAGGACAGCCCGGCGCTGCTGATGGATCCGCTGACGCTGGAAACCAAAGGCTATACCGATTTCAAGGGTCGCTGCCACAGCCAGACCTTTACTGCGCACCCCAAGATCGACCCGCGCAGCGGCAACATGGTGGCCTTCAGTTACGCCTCCTCGGGGCTGCTGTCCCGCGATTGCACCTACATGGAGATCAGCCCCACCGGCGAATTGCTGCGCGAAGTGTGGTTCGAGGTGCCCTACTACTGCATGATGCACGATTTTGGTGTGACCGAAGATTATGCCGTGTTTCATATCGTGCCCATCATCTCCAACTGGGAACGGCTGGAGGCGGGCCTGCCTCATTTCGGCTTCGACACCACCCAGCCGGTCTGGCTGGGAGTACTGCCGCGCACGGGTGAGGGCAAGGACATGCGCTGGTTCAAGTCACCCAATCTGTTCTGCAGCCATGTGATGAATGCCTTCAACGATGGCACCAAGGTCTATTTCGACACCCCGGTGGCCAAGAACAACATGTTCCCCTTTTTCCCCGATGTGCACGGCAAGCCCTTCAACGGGCCGGAATCCGCTTCTTTTCTGACCCGCTGGACCGTGGACATGAACAGCCCCGGCGAGACCTTTGAAAAATCCGAACGCATGACCGACATGATCGGCGAGTTTCCCCGCATCGATGATCGCTATGCCACCCAGGCCAACAAGTATGGCTGGCTGCTGGTCACGGATCGCAGCCTGCCCTTCAACGGCCCCGGCAGCCGCGCCACCGGCCTGCTGCTGAACAAGATCGGCTTCATCGATTTTGCCACCGGCAAACAGTCGCAATGGTGGTGCGGTCCGGAATCCCTGATCCAGGAGCCCTGCTTCGTGCCGCGCGCGCCGGATGCACCGGAAGGCGATGGCTACCTGATTGCATTGGTGGACGATGTCGTGAGCAATTATTCGGATCTGGTGATTCTGGAAGCCCTCCACATAGAAGAAGGTCCCATCGCCCGCCTGAAGCTGCCCTTCCGGATTCGCCCCGGCCTGCATGGCAACTGGAAGAGCTTCTGAGCTGGGTTCTGTTTTTCTGAGTTCTATTATTGCCAGCTGAAGTAGACTTTTACCTTTGCATCGGCGGGGGCCTGTTCGCCGGGCTGTGCCAGTTGAAAGCCCAGGCCGGCATTGGGAATGCTGGCACTGCCAAAGGGCAGGTGGGGATTCAGGTAGCGCGTTGGATCACTGTCGCTGAAACGGCTGACGGCGGGAAAGGAGACACTGTCCTTTTTCACCAGTTGCTGCTTTTCGATGCCATAGAATTGCAGGCCGGCAGCAAAATCCGCAAGCGCGAAGGGCGCATCTGCCGAGTGGGCATTGCGCAGCAGCCGGTCATAGAGGCGGTAGCTGATGCCGTCGCGACCCAGCCGCAGGTCAAAGAGGCTGCCCATGGCCTGGTAGGGTTCTCGGTCGGCTCCGGGCAGGTATTCATTGCTCAGGGTATAGCCATAGAGCAAGTGCTTGTCACCAAAGCGCAGGCTCTCGCCCGGAGGGCCATTTTCCTGAACATCTGCGCAATGAGCTTTGTCCTGCCCGCTCAGATCCACCGGGTAGTAGGCCGCCCTGCGCTGGAAACACAGCACATCCAGAAAGCTTTCCCGGAGGAAGGGCTGGGCGGCTTCGTCAAAGTCGTAAAAGCGCCAGCCTTCGTCATCCCTGTAATACTTGTCCGGCACTGCAGGATAGGCAAACTCCTGCGGCCGGGCGTCCACCAACAGCAAAAAGCCCTGGCCCGGCCCGGATTCCGCCGGTTCGTTCTGGCTCCACAGGTAGGAACCGTTGTAGTACCACAGCAGCACACCGGGACGGTAACGGAAGTCGATGGCTTCCATGACGCCGGTTTCAGGGTTTTTATAGAAGGTGAAGCCGGGTTTCGCCAGGCTGCCGTCATAGTTGTAGGCATTGGCAAATGTCTCGTAGGGGTCGCGGTATTCCAGCAGATAAAAATGCGGGACAGTGATGTCATGGCTGCCACTGCTCAATGAGAAGCCGTCCACGCTCCAGCCCTGAAAGCCCGTGGACTCGAAGTCGTCGCGGAAATTCAGGGCCTCGATCTCGACATTGTCGATCAGAGCGCCGTCTTCCACGGCCGCCATATCGGCGAAGTAATGAAAGCGCAGCTCCACTTCCTGCCCCTGATAGGGGCCAAGATCGAATTCGGCATGCACCCATTGCGGCTGCTGGCAGGGGTCGGCCGTAGCCGCGCCGACCCTGTCCTCCGCCAGCGCCTGTGCCACCGTGGGATCACAGCCTGCGGCCGTTTCCACCCTGCCATCGCCGTCCAGATCACCGCTGCGCCCGGTAAAGCCGGGGAGCGTGCCGATGCCATCGTGGCCGCGCCGCGAGGACATGACGCTGTTGTTGTCCTGCGCTCCCGTCTTGTCGGTGGGCAGCAAGCGCTGGAAGTTCTCGCCATCGGTCGAGGCTTCGATGTAGAGATAATCCCAGTCCGCCTCGATACTGAACCAGGCATCGAACGCCAGGCTCACGGCCTGCCCGCTGATCCCGCTCAGGTCGAAACGCCGGCTCAGATAGTGATTGAGGTCATTGCCCTGACCGGTGTAGGCCGCCTGTCGCCCATTGTTCGCTTGCAGCGGCCCCATCCGCAGTTTCCTGATTTTTGGCGGCAGGATGACCAGGGCGGCATCACACAGGCCCGCCGGATTCCCGATGCCCGGTTGCCCGGACCAGTCATTCATGGTCTTCAGGTAGAGCGATTGCAACTTGCCACCGCCGCCGTCGGGTGGCGAGATGATACAGGGCTTCAGCCAACCCAGTACCAGGCGGGACCAGGCGCTCATCTCCTGGGGCAGAGGACTACTCGTGGAACTCATCACCTCCCAGGAGGCCGTGGAGTTGCTGGTCTGCCGGGCATAGATATCGGGCAGGCCGATGGAATGGCCGAACTCGTGGATGAAGGTGGAAACCGTGGTGTATTCCGACTGCATGTTGTAATCATAGACCCAGAGGCCCGGTTTCAGGGCCACGCCGCCCCGGCGGTTGACATAGCCTTCCACCTCGGGGCCCTTGCCATTGTTTTTGGTCAGGGAGAAACGATGCGGCCAGATGCGCTGGGCACATTCCTGCTCCTGGGGCTGAAGCTGCTCATAGAGATCGGCGGAAGCATTGACCGTGAATTTCTGATCCAGGCTGAACAAACCCTGGCACGAAGACTGGCCCTTGCCGGCGAAGACCAGCACGAAGTGGTCGATATAGCCATCGGCTTCGGCACGGACCCCATCGCCATCGTAGTCCCCGGGATCCCAGACATCGAAATCCTCCCACGGAAAAGCCGGGTCCTGCTGATAGGCCAGGCTCAGCACATCTTCCACCAAGACTTCCGGGCGGACATCATTGCGCCACTGACCGTCTGAATTCTGGATGGGTTTGCCGTAATACGCCGAGGGCTGTGGAACCGTCACCATCGGGAAGACCTCGCCCGTCACCAGAAAACGTCCCCGGGACTGATGCCGGTAATAATGGGTCAGCGTTCCCGGCGCCGGTGCATCGAGTTCATCCGAAAACAACAGGTCCTGAAAATATTGCCGGTTCTGTTCATCGGCATCCGGGGCAGAGCTGAAACGGTCGAAGTGACGATCGGCATACTGGACGGGGATGATCAACAGCCGGTGCGGCTGCTCCGCCGTGCTCAAGACCGGCGGGATGGCGTCCGATTTGATCTGGGGATTGCCCAGCTGATCGAGCTGCAGGGCCTGCAACTTGTGGATCATGTCCAGACTGTCGGCAGTCTGGGCCGGCAGCTCCCAGGCACTAAAAAGCGCGACCCCCAGCACCGCCAGCCTGAGCAATGTTCTGCCTGTCATCACGTTTCCTGGTTCGAGGTCAGCACTCTTGTTCCGACAGTCGCCTATTTACACACATCGACGATACAGATGGACTCCAGTGTTCTGCCTTCCGGAGGCACTTCCATGCCCCTTGCCAGCATCAGTTTGCGGATCAGTGCCGCCGTTTCCGGATGTGCTTCGGCTGACTGCACTCCGATTCTCACCAGACCATCGGCGTAGTCGATCGCCTGCCAGGTGACGCCGGCCAGACGATGCAGCGTATCGCGGCTGCCAATGTCGTGGGCTGCCAGGTCGGCACCCGCGTCCACCAGCATCTGCACAGCATAATTCCTGCCCTTGTGGGCTGCTCCCATCAGCGCCGTCCTGCCATCCTCGAGATCATGCACATTGACGTCGGCACCCAAATCCAGCAACAGCTGTAGGGCCTGCTTGTTGGCTTCCTCCGACCACTCATAGGTCACACCCTCCACCCAGCCAATACCGGACGCCACCATCAACGGCGTGACACCATCACGGGTATAGATATTCGGGTCGGCCCCATGTTCCAGCAGTAACTTCATCAAGGTCAGGTCGCTGGACTGCGCAGCCCGCAGAAAGGGCGTGGCGCCTTCTTCACGTAACCACTGATGGGTGAAAATCGTGCGGGTTTCGGTGCTGGACTCCATCCGGATGTTGGGATCGGCACCGGCTGCCAGCAGCAAGCGGATGTAATCCAGATGGTCCATATCCGGTTTCCGGGTCGGGTAATCACCGCCCTCGATATTGCGGTTATCGGTGGCGATATACAAAGGATTCCAGCCCCCTTCATTGGAAATGTTGGGGTTGGCGCCTTTTTCCAGCAGGTATTTGCCCATCTGGTAATACCGGTTCTGGGTCGCTACCAGCAGCGCAGTCCAGCCAAATTCGCTGACCTGGTTGACATCCGCACCGGCTTCCACCAGGGCCTTGACAGAGGCCAAATCACCTTCACGCACGGCAAACTGCAAGGCCGTCAGACCGCCCCACTGTTTTCTCGGTGGCGGCTGCACCCGGCCATCGGCGCCACTGGTTTCGGCTTCCCTGTTGAAATCCTCGACCAGCTCCTTGGGCAGGCGCTTCACCAGTTCTTCCCTGGTAAGGGCCACGATGGGCGAACCATCTGCAGCCAAATCCTTGGCACTTGCATCCAGCGAGGCACCGCCCTGTCCGGTGTTCAAATAAAAACCTCTGATTCTTTCCCGGGCCGTTGGTGCCAGATAGGGGTTACGGCCTGGCGCCGTCGTGCCTGAGTTCATCGCGATATCGGCGCCATTGGCCAGCAGCAGCTTCACTGCATCGGGATTTTTATAGGCCGCAGCCCACATCAGGGCTGTCGTGCCACGCAGCTTCTCGGTCGCGTTGATATTGGCGCCGCGATCCAGAATCACCTGTATGGTGTCGGTGTTACCGGTGCGGGCCGCCATCATCAGCGGCGTTTCGCCATTGGCCAGGGTCTGGTTGACACCGGCCCCGGCATCGAGCAGCATCCTTGTTATTTCAGCATTGCCAGCGATCGCAGCCAGGGCCAGAGGCGTCATTCCTTCCCGATTGCCGGCGGCAACATCGGCACCGGCATCGATGAGCCGTTTTACGATGTTGGCATCCTCATTGTAAACAGCCCAATGCAGGGCCGTGGAACCGTCCGTTTCCACCGCATTGACATCGACATTCTGGCGGATCAGGGTACGGACGACATCTGCCTGCTTGTTCACCACAGCCGTTCCCAGCTCACTCAGAGAGAAAGCTGCCTGAGCTGCCAGCATTGATACTGCCACTGCCGCCGCTATCACTGTCTTCTTCATGTTCATGGCTTTTATCTCTATTCGATCCAGTCTAATCTTGAAAGTGTCCTGGTTTACACCAGCCCCGGAAGTCTGCCGGTAGCGTCACCCAGCGTGTCCTGATTCATATCAAACAAATCCAGAATACTCAGCAGCAGGTTGCCGGTGGGCACGGTCTTGCTCTCGAAGGCCAGGTGACGGTCACCCTTCAGCCTGCCGCCGGCACCGCCGATCAGGACATGCGGCACATCGTAGTGCAGATGCTGGTTGGAGTTGCCCATATTGGAACCATACAGGGTCAGCGAGTTATCCAGCAGCGTGCCCTCGCCATCCTGAATGGATTTGAGCTTGTCGGCAAAGTAGGCCACCCTGCTGGCATGGTAACGGTTCAGAATGGCATATTGCGCCACCCGGCCAGGGTCTTCGGCGTGGTGGGAACCGCCATGGAAACTGATATCGGTGCCGCTTTCCGGATAGACGCGACCGGTCAGGTCCCGCGCCATCAACAGGGTGGCCACCCGGGTAATGTCAGCCTGGAAGGCCAGTGCCAGCAGGTCGAATTGCAGTTTGATATGTTCATCAAAAGACTCCGGCACACCATAGGGCACGGCCATGCTGGGAACGGATGCAGACTGGGTCATGGCAATCTGCAGGCGCCTTTCGATTTCCCGCACGTCTTCAAAATACTGATCCAGGCGTACCCGGTCGGGAGCCGCGACCTGCATTTTCAGCTTGCTCAGATCCTCGGTTACCGAATCCAGAATGCTGCGCTGCTGGGCACGTCTGAGCGCACGCTCCTCGGGCGAACCGCCGCTGCCGAACATGCGCTCGAACACAACCTGCGGATTGATTTCCATTGGCAACGGCCGGGTGGGCGTGGCCCAGGAAATGGTATTGGTGTACACACAGCTGTAGCCTTCACCACAGTTGGTGGAATTTGAGCCGGGGTCTTCCACGGCCAGTTGCAGAGACGGCAGCAGATTGCTCTGCCCGATCTTCTGCGCCAGTAGCTGATCGATCGTCGTGGCCACCTGCACATCGGCACCGGAGGTTTTCTTGGGCTTGACCGCCGCCAGATAGGCGGAGGCCACAAAATGGTCGGCACCGGTCACTCCCGGGGGGTTCTCGGCAGATTGCGCCCACATGCCCGTGGTCAGAACCACCTTGTCGCGCAAGTGCTCGAGGGGCTTCCAGATAAAGGGATACTCAAAGCCCGGCGCCGTGCTGTCCGGCTCCCAGTAACCCGGTGCGGCGCCATGAGGCAGGAAGATACCGGTAAAACGCGTCGGCGATAAGGCCTGGGCCTGTGCCAGGGACGCGAAGGCAGGCAGCATGGAATCCAGCAGCGGCAGGGCAAAGGCGGCTCCTGCCGTTTTCAGGAATTTTCTGCGCGGAATTGCTTTTTTGCTTACGAACATGACTACAAGCCTCCTGCAGTGCTGGCCACTGCTGTTTCATTTTTGCCTGATTTCTCATTATTCAGAAAAGCCTCACTGGTCACCACGGCGCTGATCAATGACTGGAAGCGGTAATCATCTTTGGCCGCCGCTTCCTTCACCTGGCGCACCAGCGGCATATCATCATATTCCATACCGCGACCCAGCGCATAGGTCAGCATTTTCTGGGTGACATTGCGAACAATGCTGTCCTCGTATTTATCAAAAAAGCCGATCAGATCCCTGGCTCCGTCAATCTTGGTGCCATCGTAAAGAACACCGCTGGCATCGATGGGGTTGCCATTGTCAACGGTTCTGAATTTACCCACCGCGTCAAAGCTTTCAAGCGCGAAGCCAATGGGGTCCATCAACCTGTGGCAACCCTGGCAGGCGGGGTTGGCCCGGTGTTCTTCCATCTGTTCACGCATGGAAGGTGGCGCGGAATTGCCCGCGTTGTCGCCCGTCTTGGCCTCCAGCGCCGGCACATTCGGTGGCGGCGGCGGTGGCTCCACGCCAATGATGTTGGCGAGCACCCAATGGCCCCTGATCACCGGCGAGGTGCGCCCAGGCTGGGATGCCACGGTCAAGGTGCTGCCCTTGCCCAGAATCCCGGCCCGGATCGCCATCTCGTCATCGAGTTCCACCCGGCGGAAGCGCTCGCCCTTGATCCCCGGGATGCCGTAATGCATGGCCAGTCTTTCATTGACGAAGGTATACTTTGCCGTCATCAGGTCGGTGACGGGGCGGTTTTCCCGGATCAGTGAATCCACCAGCAACTCCGTTTCCTTCTTGAAGGATCGCCGCAGCCGGTCATCGAAATCCGGAAACTGGTCCACCACCGGCACATGAGAATCCAGGCTTCTCAAGGCCAGCCACTGCCCGGCAAAATTCTCGGTCATGGCCTCCGACTTCTTGTCATTGAGCATTCGTTTGACCTGCCGCTCCAGCACGGCTGGATCGCTCAGCCTGCCAGCCTTGGCCAGATCGAGCAACTCCCGATCGGGAATGCTGCTCCACAGGAAGAAAGACAGGCGTGAGGCCAGATCCAGATCACTGACCGGGTAACGTTCACCCACGGCCACATTGGCCGGCTCCTGCTCGATACGGTAGATAAACTTGGGCGAGGCCAGAACCCGTTGCAGAACCATCTCGATGCCGCTGTCAAAGTTGCCGCTTTCGCGGCCAAGGGCATAGAAATCCATCAGCGTTTCGGTATCCGCAGGCGTGCTGTAAGCCCTGAAGGCCATGGCCGCCAGGTTTTCAACGATCTGCCGGGCGCAGGCACTTTCCTGGGTCGCCGTCGCTGGATAACAAACAAAGAGCTTGTCACGGCTTGGGGTCGCGCTGACGCCGGAAACTTTGTAGGGCCCATCCACCCTGACGCTGCCGACATGGGGGTACCAGGTGAAACCGGGGATACCGCCGGTCTCGATGGTGCTGCGTTCAAAGTCATTGTTCATGTCCAGCACGGGCGCAAAATTGGTGGCGACAAAGGTGATCCCGATCTCATGAGGGCCGGCCGTCAGCGGAATGACGGCATCCAGCGTGGGCAGGGCAACCCCGAAATCGTCTTCACCGTCACCACGGCCAAAACCTCTGCCAACTCCCAGCTCCTTGTCCCAGTCGAAAACCTTGACCAGTTCACCATCCACCAGCACCTGTAGTTTTTCACCACGGATACTGCCGAAGGGGCGATCATTGCCCATGTTGCCAAGGGTGATCGCAAACGTTTTGAAGATGTACTCCCCGTCTACCGGAAATGTATGGGAGAACTTGATCCCGCCACGGGTGCCAAAGGGCAGCCCCTCTATTCTGAAATTCTGGTTGGCATCCTCTGCCACGCGATACAGTTTCTGGGTTGGCGCGGTGGCGGTACCAACGGCTATCTGGCTGATCTTGCTTGCCGTGGACAGGTAGGCCTCCAGCAGAGCCGGCGAAAGACCCAGGGTCCCCGCCTGATTGTCAAAGCCACGGCTCGAATCATCTGCCGGCAGATAATCGGCGGCATTGATATCCAGAGCCAGCAAATCACGAATGGCGTTCTGATACTCGGTCCGGTTCAGACGGTGCAGGCCTGGGCGCCCAGGGCTGATTTCCGACGTGGCGTCAATGCGTTGTTCGAGTGCGCCGGCCAATGCCTGCAGGGTGTCAACATCAGGACGCGGCTCACCCACCGGCGGCATCATGCCCGCACGCAGACGGCGAATCACCTTTTCACCCGTCTCAGGATCGATATCGATATTCGCCGGACTGATGCCGGTCAGGTCGATACCACCGGCATAGTCTTCAAAGTTATGGCATTTTGTGCAATATTCTTCAATCACACCGTCGAGCTTACCGGCTGAGGCCAATTCGGCATGATTTTCCGGCATGGCCGGGCTTGCAGTGGTCGGCGTTTCATCCTTCGATATCGGGGCGGGCGGGGACGAACAGGCGCTCAGTGCCAGCGCTCCTGCGATATAAAGCAGTAATTGTCGGGTCAGGGACATGAACACTCCTTAAAATTGACCAGCTTTTTCATTTCTTCAAATACGCAATAACTGTCATTCTAGTCCCCGAAGGTGAGGAGTCAAGTGACCTCTTTATCTTGAGGCCGTAGAAACCAAGCCTTTCCGGGGTCTTGTCATATATCTTTTATTAGTCTTGATGTCAGTATATTGGGTATTCGAGACACAATAGAACCGCCTCTTCGCCGGTTTCACATTAGATTCACATTTCTTGCATGACCCAGGCTCGCCGGCGCATGGGCCTCGTTGTGCTGCGAGTGAACAATCTTCTGTATATTTTATTCGTGACTCCCGGTCTGATAGCTTGCTAAGCTATTCCGGCACAAAGCACAGGAACCGGCATTCCGGGATGGCACGCAGCAAACGAAGCAGGAACCCGGGAATCATTGTCAATGACCTTATTGCCGAGAATATGCAAGTGATCTTATGGTGTTGTCGTGAACAACAAGTCCGTCTCTGTGAATCACCCACATAACCCGTCTGCCGGGCCGGCATCCTGTTGCCTGCTGGTGCTGATCTGCTTCCTTTGTGGCCTTCCCCTGAACAGTTCGGCTCAGCAGAGCACTGCCTTTCCCAACCTTTTGTTCGAACCGGTTTTACTTGATCAGGTTGCCGCCGATTCTGAACCCACAGCACCCTCGGATACCTCTTCTGCCCCTCCTTCTGCCCCTTCGCCTGCTGCTGACACAAATCCAAGCTCTTCCGACTATGATCAGGAGCTGATGCTCGGCATCAACCGGTATGAAAACGCTGTCAAAACCCTGCTGGAAAATGAGGGGCCTTTCGCGGCAGGACTGCCAGAGCAGCTGGAAACCCTGGGCCTGCTTCAGCAACGCAAGGGCGATCATCAGCCGGCCATCGAGACCTTCAACCAGGCCCTGCATATCATGCGTGTCAACAAGGGCCTCTTTACCCTTGATCAGATCGCCCTGGTGAACAGAATCATTGACAGTCAGGCCGCACTCGATGATCTGGCCGCAATTGATGATAAAAAGGAGTATCTGTACTACCTTCATCAGCGTAACTATGGGCCGAGCGACCCGCGCATGATAGCCGCCCTCAAAGAATGGGCCGACTGGAATGTGAGTGCTTACCAATATGGCATCGATGCACCGCTTGCCACGCCCTTTCGGATCACCAATTCGGATGGCTTCAGCGCCACCAACGATCTCATTCCGATACGCAGTTCCAGTGGCACCATCGGTTATGTGCCTACCAATCAGCTCTATGGCAACAATACGGCACTGACGAATTCCTTTCTTCAGTCCGGTAACCTGACCGCCGCCAACCCTTATTTTCTGGTTGACCCCCGTCTGCGCAAAGCCGAAGACTTGTACGAGGAGATGGAGGACTTGCTTGAGCAGAGTGCCGAGCCCTCCGACCCCCGCTTGCTGGAGGCCAAACGCAGTCTTGCCAGCATTTCCTATGTGATCAGGCAGGAAATGAATTATTCGGAATCCCGGATGACCAGCAACAACCTGTTTTATAACCGGGTTGCCCAGCCGCAGGATGTCAACATGCTGCTTTCCCGAGGCTATTCGAAAGGCAGAAAATTACTGGAAGATAATTTGCAGAAACTTAGAGAGGCTCCGGACACGGCCCCGGAAACCATCGCAGCCGCCTTGTTTGACCTTGCCGATTGGCACCTGACCTTCGACCGCCCCCAGCGCGCCTTCACTTACTATGAACAGGCCTACCAGGAACTGGACGCCAGCGGTCTTGAGCCGGAAGCGCGCCATCAGCCACTGTCCCAACCCATTGTGCAGATCCCGGTGTACGCAAAGCATCCCTATACGCGTGCGACTCTGGGCCTGAACGCGGGTTCCGACATCGACTATGACGGTTATATCGATGTGGAACTCGACGTGGATAAATATGGCAATGTGAAACACAGCAAAATCACGGCTGTCTCACCGGGGACAGAGTTTCAATTGCGAAGTATTCTGCTGCGCAATTTCAGGTCTGCCCGATACCGGCCCGCCCTGGTCGAGGGCAAACCCGTTGAGCAGGAAGAGCTGAAACTGCGCTATTACTACGCTTATCAACAATAAAAACAGCCTGTTGCGGATTATGAGCTCTCACTTTTTTTCAGTCTGGACAAACCGCTTCAATTACAGGCCGCGCCATCATGCCGGCAGCACCGGGACGGCTGTGCTGGGCAAACTCTTCTTCAGCTGCATCTGCCTGACATCCCCTGCCCTGACGCTGGCTCAGGATGCCTATGACTTTACAAAACTGATATTTGAGCCTGTCCTGATCGAAGTGGAAACTGGCGAGGACAATACACCTGTCATCCGCGAGTTGAGTTCACTCCCGTCCAGGGCTCCCGCTATCAGCATGGCATCCATTACCGGCCTGGGCCGCCTTTCTTCAACAGCAGACCTTGTTCCGGATGATGTCCTGATTTCGGATGATGACATTGCCGATCCCCGCCTGAAGCCAGCCGAAGACGCTTCTCTCACCATCGAAACGGACATCGCTCAGTATGAACAGGCAGTCAAGGATATGGAGTTGTTGGGTGGTCCCTATCAAATCGGTCTGGTTCAGGAACTGTCGGCACTCGCTGACCTTTATCAGCAACAGGGCGATCATGACAAGGCCATTGAAATTTACGAGCGGGCCTGGCATATCGATCGCGTCAATTATGGGCTTTTCAGTCTTGAACAAACGCCCATTGTTGACGAAATCATCCAAAGTTATCTGGCCGTCGGTGACATGTACTCCGCCGACACCCTTCAGGAATACCGTTTTCAACTCTACAAGAAAAACTACGACGAAGGGAGTGTGGAACTGTTGCCGGAACTGGCCCGGATGGCAGAGTGGAATATTTATGCCTTTGCCATAAGCCCGGAGGCCTTTCGGGGAAATTCAAAAGATTATATAGACCTCATCAGCTTCAGGATCAACCGCCTCCTCAATGCCCAGAACCTCTATAGCAACATCGTTGAAATATTGTTGAACAAGTCTGCCACGACTGACCCCCGCTTGCTCGATGCCGAGAGAAGACTGGCAACGACCAACTACTTTTTTGCCACCAACTTCAGCTCCAGCAACAATGCGACGGTGCTGCCCTCGCAATTGAACCAGAACAGCATCAACAATCCCGGTGGGGTCAGCATAAGTTCCATGGGTTTCCGCTATGGCTCTGAGGCGCTGGAGCGGCGCGTACAACATCTCAGAAGCCTGGCGCCCAACGACCCGGCAGCCATCGCTGCCGCCCTTGTCGATCTGGCCGACTGGAACCTTGTCTTCCAAAAGCGCAACGCCGCCTTTGAACTCTATGCGCAAGCCTATCAGGGGATGTTTGATGCCGGCATGCCACAGGAAAGCATCGATGCCTTGCTGGATCCTGGCATTCCCGTCCGGATCCCCGCTTTCATCATTGCCCCCTTCAGCCGCAGAGCCCAGAGTATTGCCCCGGAGATGGCGCTGGATTATGCCGGCCACATCGATGTTGCCTTTACCCTGAGCCGGTCCGGCGCCACCAACAGTGTCGAAGTCATCGGAAAAGCACCGGACACTCCGGAAATGGTCGAATCGGCTCTGCTGCGCTATCTGAAAGAAACGCAGTTCAGACCCCGATTCCAGCAGGGAGCTCCCGAAAACAAAAGCCCGGTAACGCTCCGCTATTACTACACCTTCTCGTCATAGATCCGGGCTGTCGGCACCGTCGCCACAGCATTGACCGAGGGGCACCCAGACTGCCATAAACCTTCCATAGAACCACAAAAAAAGGTGCGCCGCCGAAACGTCGCACCTTTTGTTTTTGCCGCACCGGGTTTTTAAAAGCCGGTCTAGACCAGGGTATAACCCAACTCGGACAAGGGCACCTTCCTGACCCTGACGCCGGTCGCCGCATAGATCGCATTGGTTATCGCAGGCAGGGCAGGTGGCAATGAGGGCTCACCCGCGCCGGTCGGCGAAAATTCAGGTGGCTCCAGAAAGGCAACATCTATCTCTGGCGCCCTGATATGCCGCAGCAAGGGGTACTGATGGTAATTGGCTTGCTGCACGGTGCCATTCTCAAAAGTGATTTTCTGCCCGATGAGCTGACTCAGGCCATCGATGATGCCACCCTGCATCTGGTTTTCGGCAGCACTCAGGTTGTGAATGAAACCATAGTCAGCCACGGCCCAGACCTTATGAACCGTCATTTCTTTGCTGGCATTGACACTGACATCCGCAACCTGGGCGACATAGCCGCTGTGCGAGAAATAAAACGCCAGGCCCAGTGCACGCCCGGCCGGCATTTCCTTGCCCCAGCCAGCCCTCTCGGCGACGGCCTTGATGACATTGGCAGCACGCCCGGTATGCATGGATTGGCGCGCTTCCGGATTGACCACACGTGGCTCTCCCAGGGTCTCCAGCAGGAAGGCCAGGTGATCCTTGCCGGCGGCGACAGAGCACTCATGCAGGAAGCTCTGGAACGTGAAACCAAAGGCATTGGAGCTGGGCGCCCGCATCGGCCCGGTGGGTATCGCGGATTGCTGCAGGGTCTGGGTCAACTTGACATTGGCCAGTACATCCATCGGGAATACGTTGGGGTTCAGTTCGCCAGAGGTCATCGGTGCTTCACCATTACCGGTAAAGGTAATGAAGTGATCCTGCCATGCAGACAGACGGCCTTCTTTGTCGATGGCGGCCTTATAGGAATGGAAGCCGCCGGGACGGAAGAAATCGTGAGCCATGTCGTCTTCGCGGGTCCATTGCAATTTGACCGGAGTACCTTCCAGCCTCCTGGCAATGGCCGCCACTTCCGACACATAGTCATTGGCCAGACGGCGGCCGAAGCCACCGCCGATACGGGTCTGGTTCAGGACCACATTTTCGGCGGGCAGACCCAACAGGGCTGCCACTCCCGATTCGCCGCCCTGCGGCACCTGGCTTGGTGCCCACAGTTCAATGCGGCCGTCCTGATACAGCGCCGTGCAGTTTTGCGGTTCAAGCTGGGCGTGGGAGACGTAGGGATATTCATAAAAAGCCTCCACCACGGTACCGGCATCGGCCATGGCGGCAGCGACATCACCGCTGTTCCTGATTTCCATCGCGCCGTCCTGCTGCGCCAGAGCATAGGCCTGCTCCACGGATTTGGACCAGCTGGACTTGTCTGCCGTACTGTAATCCCACTCGACCTGAAGCTCACGCTTGGCCTTGAATGCGGCCCAGGTGGACCTGGCAACGATCGCCACGCCACCAAACATGCTGCCGTTGCCGGTGCTGAAAAACTGGGCCTGGGCAAAGGGTTCGATGATGAAGGCGTCAATGACGCCCGGCAGGGACTTGATGCGGGCTTCGTTGAAGGCCACGGCGGTACCACCCACTGCAGGACATTTGGTATAAGACGCGTAGACCATGCCCGGACGTACCTGGTCGATGCCGAACAACGGCTTGCCCTGTACGATATCCCGGTTGTCGACACCGGTATAGCGTCCACCCAGCAACTTGAACCGGGCCGGGTCTTTCAATGTCAAGGTGGCGGCCTCGGGCACCGGCATGGTGGCAGCCAGCGCGGCAAACTCACCATAGCCCCACTCGCGGCCGGAAGCCGTATGCAGCACTTTCGTATCGGCCGTGCTGAGCTCGGCAAGCGGCAGCTTCAGCTGTTGCGCCGCAGCGGCCAGAATCATGGCCCGGGCAGTCGCACCGGCCTGCCTCATGGCCATCCAGTTCATCGGGGTGGACAGGGAGCCACCGGCGAACTGCGCGCCATATTTGCTGGCATCGATATCAGCCTGCACAACATCCACATCGGTCCACGCAGCATCCAGTTCTTCTGCAATGATCAAGGGCAGACCGGTCTTGATACCCTGGCCACATTCAGGATTTTTGGAAAAAATGTTGATGCGTCCGTTGGTCTGAATCTGCACATAGGGCGACAGGGTGGCATTTGCACCCGCCTGGGCTTTTGCCTGTTTGCTGCCGGTCAGCGCCAGGCCAAGCGCCAGGCCACCACCGGCGATACCGGAAATTTTGAAAAACTGGCGGCGGCTGACAGGAGGCAATTCCAACTCAGGTGTCCGGGTAATGTCCTGGAAGAAGGCCGGTAAATCCGAGATCGCACTATGGTCGGTAATATTGGGGTCGGTAATATTGGGGCCGGTAATATTGGTTTTCATGCTTGCTCTCCCTGTTCGGCGGCATTGTAAAAGGCGGTCGACCTGATCGTGGACGCAGCCGTCTTGATGGCCTGTTTGATGCGGGTGTAGGTTGCACAGCGACAGATATTGCCGGACATCGCGGCATGAATCTGATCGTCGCTGGGATCCGGAATATTGTTGAGCAGGGCGGTGGCGCTCATGATCTGCCCGGCCTGGCAATAGCCACACTGCGGCACATCGAGATCGATCCAGGCCTGTTGTACAGGGGTCAATGTTCCATCCTCTGCGGCCAGGCCCTCGATAGTGGTAATTTTTTCATTCGTCAGGTTGCCGACCGGCACCTGGCAGGCGCGCACGGGGGCGCCATTCATATGGACGGTGCAGGCTCCGCACTGGGCAATACCACAGCCATATTTGGTGCCCACCAGACCGAGTTCGTCACGCAAGACCCAAAGCAGGGGGGTTGATGGGTCGATCTCGCCAATGTCCATTGTCTGACCGTTTACATTAAGAGTTGCCATAACAATTCCCTTGACTTGTGAAGTGTTAATAAAAAATGGATGGAAAGGGATACAAAGTAAACCACTCCTTGCCAAGAATCAAGCTTTAGTCAATGCCCCCATCAAGCCATGTTCTGCGATCTGCGGGCTTTCCTTTTGCCGGCATTATTGATTCAATCCTTCCCTTCATTGACCGGAGCAGTTGGCAAATGTTTGCAGAGCTTCCCTACGGGAAAAACAAAATCAGCGTGGCCATTCCGGCCCGGCAGGTAGAACAGATTCGCCCCGGTTTCGTGGCCGGTCTCGTTGACGAGGAGGCCGGCTTCCAGGCAGCGGCACGAAACCCGATAGGCGCCGCGCCATTACGGGAACTCATCAGTCCCCGGGATCGGGTCGCCATCGTCATCCCTGACATTACCCGGGCATTGCCCTCGGAACGGCTGCTGACCTGGTTGTTCCAGGCGCTGCAGGACATTCCCAGGGAAAACTTCACCATCATCATCGGCACCGGCACCCACCGCCCCAACACGCCGGATGAAATCATCAGCATGGTGGGCGCCCGGATCGCCAGCCAATACCACGTCATCAACCACAGTGCCTTCGATCCGGAGACCCTGACGCCGATCGGCACCCGGGAGCAGGGTCTGCCGATTCTGATGAACAGCACCTTTGTGAAGGCCGACAAGCGCATCATCATGGGCTTTATCGAGCCCCATTTCATGGCCGGCTTTTCCGGCGGCTACAAGGCCATCTTCCCCGGCATTGCCGATCTTGCTTCCATCATGCATTACCATCGGGCAGCGGTGATCGGCGACCCCCTGAGCACCTGGGGCAATCTCAATCATAATCCCACCCAGGATCAGGTGCGCCGCAATGGCTCGCAGATCAGGGTTGATTTCTGCATCAACGTCACGCTCAACAATCTCGGGCAGATCACGGCCTATTTTTGCGGTGACGTGATTGCCGCCCACGATCAGGGCTGCGCCTTTGCCAAGGCCACCGCAATGGTCAAAAGCGACAGGGAATACCCCATTGTCATTACCAGCAATGCCGGCTATCCCCTGGATCAGAATCTCTACCAGGCCGTCAAGGGCATGTCCGCTGCCGCCCAGATCGTGGCGCCGGGTGGCGTGATCATCATTGCAGCACGCTGCAATGACGGCTTTCCGGAACACGGCAATTTCCGCAGGCTGCTGCTGGAATATGACTCACCCCAGGCCTTTCTGAAGGCCTTGAACGCACCGGGATTTCAAGTACAGGACCAGTGGCAGAATCAATTGCTGGCGCTGATCCAGCTCCGGGCCAGGGTCGCTGTTTTCTGTGAACTCGATCCCGATGAGCTGCGCAAAGTGCATCTGGAACCCATTACCGACCTGAATGCCTTCGTTGCCAATGAAATTTCCCGTCTGGGCGACGATGCCTGTGTGGCCGTGCTGCCTGAAGGACCGATGACGATCCCCTATCTCGATTGAAGTGAGCTGACTTCCCGGTGTCGAAAGCAGTCGGTGGTGTGGTCATTGACCATGCCGGTGGCCTGCATCATGGCATAGACGATGGTGGGTCCGACAAAATTGAAGCCGCGCTTTTTCAGATCTTTGGACAGCGTCTGTGCCAGCGCGGTTTTTGCAGGAATCTGAGCCGGGGATTGCCAGTGATTCTGTATCGGCCTGTTATCCACAAAGCCCCAGAAGTAAGCATCGAAACTGCCAAATTCGCGCCTTACTTCAACAAAGGCGCGGGCATTTTGTACGGCCGAGTGAATTTTGAGCCGGTTACGAATGATCCCGGCATTGCTCATCAAGGCCGCAATTCTGGCCTCGTCATAGTCTGCGACCAGCCTGTAATCAAAATCGTCGAAGGCCTGCCGGAAGGCTTCGCGTTTGCGCAGTATGGTCAGCCAGCTCAGGCCGGCCTGGGCACCCTCCAGAATCAGGAATTCGAACAGTTTTTGGTCATCGTGCAGTGGCACGCCCCATTCCTGATCATGGTAGCGCTGATACAGGGGATCATCCCCCGGCCAGACGCAGCGTTGCCGCGACATCAGGGCCCGACCCGCAGCAAGCCCATCATGCCCAATTCGGCGTGATCCAGAATGTGGCAGTGGAACATCCAGGTACCGGGCCGCTCATCGAATTTTACCGCCAGCCTGATTTCCGACTTGAAGGGCACATCGACGGTATCCTTCCACTCCGGCACCAGACTGTCATCGAGAACCTGGAAAAAATACCCATGCAGATGGAAGGGATGGGAAAAATCCGTGTCGTTGGTGACATGCCAGATATGGGTCTGACCCACCCGGGCCTCTATATTGATGTGATTGTGATGCCTGCCATCCATCCCATTGATACCCATCACTACATTGTCGTCCCGATCATAACCTATCGTGAGGTCGATTTCTTCCTCCCGGGCGCCCTCGGTGTTGATGGGCTCGATGGTGCGCAGGAATTCAGGAATCACCGCGGGTGCCACCGGACTGGCGGCAACCGTTTCAATTGCCATCATCTTCTTCGCGAAACGGTTGAAGGTACTGCCGTAACCTCTTTCGGTGGGGTACCACTGCAGGTAGGACAGGGTGCCGGGTTCATCCGGCGGCGTGAACACGAGGTCTGTTCGTTCCCCGGGCACGAGGATTATCTGCCGCACGCTCTCGGAATGTTCGGCCAGGCCATTGTCACCGCCGAGACGCAGCAGGCTCTGACCCCGATAACGGATCGTATAGTAGCGGGTTCTGGCGGCATTGATGATACGCCAGCGTTGTTGCTTGCCCTGCCGGACCTTCAACCTTGGCATCACCTTCCCGTTCACCAGCAATACCTCACCTTCGCGGCCGAACAGATCACTGAAAGCGCCTCCCGCGTCTGTCGGGTAAAACTGACCGTTTTCATCCAGGCTCATATCGGAAAGCAGCAGCACCAGTTCATCGCCAAAAACCTCCGGGTCGGCCGGATCTTCAACCACCAGCGGGCCATAAAGACCCCAGCCAACCTGTGCGGCCGAATTGATATGGGGGTGGTACCAGAAGGTTCCCGCGTCTGTGAGCACGAAGTCGTAGGTGAACTCCTCGCCTGAGGCTATCGGGTCCTGGGTGACCCCGGGAACCCCGTCCATGTCGTTGCCGATCCGCAGACCATGCCAGTGGATGCTGGTGGCTTCGGGAAGTGAATTTTTGAAATGGACGATCAGGCGATCGCCTATCCTGCCCCTGATCAGGGGCCCGGGCAGGGAACCTCCATAGGACCACACCGGAGTCATATGCCCCGGGATGATCTCCATGTCCGTGACCCGGGCTTCCAGCTCTATCTCGATAATGGCCGGATCGGGATTCAGATCCTCTGGAATATCCAGCTGCAGATCCGCATCCCAGCCTTCGGGCTGGCCGACATCCAGGGCACTGAGAGGTGCCGGTCCGGCACCACCCGGGCCTGCCGATGAACACGCCGCGAGCAGCAGGCAGAGACTGAAAATCCCGCAAAGGTATTTGGGAAAGCTCTGCATGAGCCCACTACCGTCATCCCGGCGAAGACCGGAGTCCAGTGAAATCAATGATCCGGATCCCGGCCTTCGCCGGGATGACGGGTTATTCAGGCTTCCCTTGGGCATATTCGGAGCACCATCAAAAGCAAAATTTAGATGTATAAAAAATACATTGTTAAGCCGGAAAAAGCGATCCGAAATCCCGTTTTATTGATTCAGGGCAAGTCAGGAAAGATTGCTGGCCGCAAAGTCCCAGTTGACGAGGCTCCAGAACGCATCCATGTATTTGGGACGCAGGTTGCGGTAATCAATGTAATAGGCATGCTCCCAGACATCGACGGTGAGCAGCGGAACCACTCCGACCTCGGTCAGAGGCGTGGCGGCGTTGGAGGTATTGACGATGGCAAGCTCGCCCCCGGCATTTTTCACCAGCCAGGTCCAGCCTGAACCAAAATTGTTGACGGCGCTGTCGGTAAATTTTGTCTTGAACGCCGCAAAGGATCCAAAACTCCCGTTGATGGCCTCGGCCAGGGCGCCCTGCGGCTCGCCACCACCATTGGGGCTCAGGCAGTGCCAGTAAAAGCTGTGATTCCAGACTTGCGCGGCATTGTTGAAAACCCCGCCGGTGGCGCTTTTGACGATGTCTTCCAGAGACTGCTGCGCAGCCGGAGTACCCTCGATCAAGCCATTCAGCTTGACCACATAAGTATTGTGGTGCTTGCCATAGTGGTATGCCAGGGTTTCTTTGGAAATATGGGGCTCCAGGGCATCCTGGGCATAGGGTAAAGCTGGCAGTTCAATAGCCATAACGAAACGACTCCATGAAGTAAAAATTGTCGAATGAAAATGAATGTTACAAAGACCTGAGAGAATCCAGATTTCACCTGACATGTGCCGGGTTTCGAAAGAAAGGCTCAGGCTGTTGGCTGACCTTGCACGCCAGTACGGCGGTGGACTTATCCTGGCGGCTGTGATGCGTCAGCAACAGAGTTCCATTGTACCGGAAAATTGTCTTACGTGGGTTCTATGGCCCTGAGATGACGCAATACTGAAATCCCGGCCCCGGCCCAGCCCAGCAGGCCGCTGCCAGCCAGAATCACCAATACACCGGAAATACCGGTACCCTGCAGCACCACCTTGCTGCCATAGAGCCCGGCCAGCCCGGAGACGGGGCCCTGCAGCAAGACCAGGCTCGCCAGGAGTAAAAGACAGGCGACCAGCCCGCCGCCGACGCCATACCAGAGCCCGGTATACAAAAAGGGCCGTGCGACATAGGCGTCACTGCCGCCCACCAGCTTGATGACCACAATCTCGGCACGCCGATTCTCTATGGTCAAGCGCACCGTATTGCCCACCACCAGAATCACACCCGTGCAGAACAGGATGGTCAAGCCCAGGGTCAAACGCCGGGCAAGATCGATGAGCATGTAGAGCCGCTGTAGCCATTGCCGGTCCAGCTGGACCGCATCCACCTCCGGCAAGGCCTGCAATCGGGCCTGCAGACGAGCCAGGCGCTCCTGGGTGCCAGCCCCCCCGTCCAGACTTGTCGGCGTCACCACCAGAACCGCCGGCAAGGGATTCTCGTCGAGGCCGGACAAGGCCTCGCCAAAACCCGATACGGTCTGGAATTCTTCCAGCGCGGCAGCGGCGGAAATGATGTCCACCTGACGGATATCATCCTGTTGCAGCAGACGCTCACGAAGTTCCATGAGCCGGGCATCCGCCAAGCCCATATTCATAAACAGCGAAATCCGGGCGGCCTGATCCACATTGCTGCCAAACTGTTGCAGGTTTTGCAAGACCAGATACAGACCTGTCGGCAAGGCCAGGGCTATGCCCAGTACCACCCAGGTCATGATACTGGCCATGGGGTCCAGCAACAGGCGCTGCAAACTGTCAACCGCAACCCCCTGATGCTGCTCGAAGCCCCTGATGAAATGCCAGCCCTGGTCGTCACGGCTTGTTGGCTGGACCGGCCGCGCTGGCGCTTTGGCCGGAGTCTTGCCGGGCCTGGATTCGCGGCTTGCCTGCAATCTGGGCATGCTAGGCCCCCCCGGCAACGAATCCAGAAGTCATCGAGACCGCCGGAGCCGATGGCGGCCCACCCGCTTGCAAGGCACCGTCCGCCAATCTGTCGCTGACCAGCCGTCCCTGGTCGAGAGTCAGAATCCGGTGCCGCAGACGCGTTATCAGGGACAGGTCATGGCTGGCAATCAGAATGCTTACGCCGACCTGATTGAACTGTTCGAACAGCGCCATTATTTCTGCCGACAATTGCGGATCGAGGTTGCCGGTGGGCTCATCCGCCAGCAACAGGGTCGGCTTGTTGACCACGGCCCGGGCTATCCCGACCCGCTGCTGTTCACCACCCGACAGCACGAGGGGATTCTGCTTCTCCTTGCCGAGCAGGCCGACTTTGTCGAGGGCAGCCCGGACCCGGCGTGCTGCCTCTCGGGGATCATAGCCCGCTATCTGCAGGGGCAGGGCAACATTTTCAAACACATTGCGGTCAAACAAGAGCTGATGGTCCTGAAACACGACGCCGATTCGACGCCGGAAATAGGGTAACTGCCTGCGTGACAAGTGTCCGAGATTCTGTCCGTTTACGAAGATCTGTCCCTGGCTGGCCCGCTCCATCAGCATGACGAGTTTCAGCAGGGTGCTCTTGCCCGCTCCCGAGCGTCCGGTCAGAAAGGCAATTTCGCCAGCCTGCAGATGAAAATCAACCTTGGCAAGCGCTTCCTGACCGCCGGGATAATGCTTGCTGACCTCATCAAACTTGATCATGCAGAACGCGGCCATTCAGGGCAAACAAGGCATCCACAAACTGGCGGGCGTTGAATTCGCGCAGATCCTCAACCTGTTCGCCGATACCAATAAAGCGCAAAGGCAGGCCAAGCTCCTGGGCGATGGCAAACACCATGCCCCCCTTGGCCGTTCCATCCAGCTTGCTCAGACTGATGCCGGATACCTGAACCGCCCCGGCAAAGCTGCGGGCCTGGTTGAGTGCATTCTGGCCCGTCGTGGCATCCAGTACCAGCATGATTTCCTGGGGAACATCGGCATCGAGTTTGTTCAGGACCCGCAGCACCTTCTGCAATTCCTGCATCAGATTGTCCTTGGTGTGGAGACGACCGGCGGTATCGGCAATCAACACATCCATGCCCCGTGCCCGTGCGGCCTGGTAGGCATCAAAAATAACGGAAGCACTGTCCGCACCGGTATGCTGGGCAATGACCGGCACCTTGTTGCGTTCGCCCCAGACCTCCAGCTGTTCCACGGCAGCAGCCCGAAAAGTATCCCCGGCGGCCAGCATGACTTTGCGACCCTGGTCCTGGAAGCGTTTGGCCAGCTTGCCGATGGTGGTGGTTTTGCCCACACCGTTGACACCCACCATCAGAATGACAAAAGGCTTGCCGGCATTTTCCGGTATCGACAGGGGACGATCACAGGGGCTGAGCAGTGTGAGCAGAATGTCCTTGAGCACCTGGTAAAGCGCGTCTGCATCCGCCAACTGGCCCCGCTTCAGACGCTGGGTCAATTCGCCAATGATGACGGCAGTGGCATCCATTCCCACATCCGCGCTCAGCAGGCGGGTCTCGATCTCCTCCAGCAATTCATCATCGATGACTTTCCGGCCCAGCATCAACCTGCCTAGGCCCTCGACCAGGTTTGACCGGGTGCGGCTCAGTCCCGTCTTCAGGCGCCCGAACAGTCCTGCAGGGGCGTTCTCGACGGTCTCGTTCGCAAATTCCGCTGCCGGGAGCACTTCAGGCTCCATCGACGTCTGTGTTTTGGAGCTTTTACCGAAACCGAACATGAGGGATTACAACTTTTATCAGAGCTGACACAATACCCGCTATCCTAACAGCAGCGCCCCTGCTTCGCCATCCTGCTGTCCTGTTTGAAAGAGAGCGCCTGTGGCCGTGAAAAATACCCGTAACCGTTACCGGATCGTTGCCGGGACCTGGCGCGGCAGAGTGCTGGATTTTCCCGCTGTCAAAGACCTGCGGCCGACACCGGACCGGGTCCGTGAAACGCTGTTCAACTGGCTGCAGAGTCCGGTCGGCGGGGCTCGCTGCCTGGATCTTTTTGCCGGCAGCGGCGCTCTCGGCCTTGAAGCCCTGTCGCGGGGGGCTGCGTCCGTGACCAGCCTGGAAATCAACCCCGATGCCGCCGCCGCCCTGCAGGCCAATGGCAGACTGCTGCAGGCTTCGGGGCTCACTCTCATCAAAGCAGAGGCACTTGCCTGGCTGAACCAGACCCCGGTGCAAACCCCTTTTGATATCGTGTTTCTCGACCCGCCCTATGCCCTCAATTTACTGCCCGGCTGTTGTCAGACGCTGGAAAGCCGGGGCTGGCTCAAGCCGGAAAGCTTCATTTATCTGGAGGCTGACTCAGCCCTGGAACACGTCCCGCTACCCCCCACCTGGACCCTGATCAAAAGCAAGCGGGCCGGCCAGGTGTTTTATGGTCTCTGCCAACGCCACGGCCAGCTGTCACTCAGGTCAGCACCGTCAGGTCCAGCATGATTTTCCCGAAATGACGGCTGCTCTCCATGTAGCTGTGGGCCTGCGCCACATCGGCAAAGGGAAAAACCCGATCGATGACCGGGCGCATGTCACCACTTTCGAGCAAGGGCCAGATATTGTTGCGAAGCGCAGTGGCAATGGCGGCTTTTTCAGCCGGGGTCCGCGGCCTCAGCGTCGAACCGCTCAGGCTCAGGCGCTTGAAGATCAGGGTGCGGGCATCGATCTCTGCCGAGGCTCCTCCCAGCGTGGCAATCATGACGATCCTGCCATCGATGGCGGCCAGTTCCAGATTTCTTTGCACGTAGGTCCCGGCCACCATATCGAGGATGACGTCCACCCCGCGCCCGGCGGTGGCCTCCTTCAGAACCGGCACATAATCCTGGTTCCGGTAGTTGATGGCTATCTCCGCGCCCAGCTCACGGCAGCGCCCGCATTTCTGCTCGCTCCCGGCCGTGGTGAAGACCCGTGCCCCGGCAGCCCGGGCCATCTGAATCGCGGCGCAGCCAATGCCGCTGCCCCCGCCGTGTACCAGGAAGGTCTCGCCCCTGGTCAGGCCCGCCCGGTCAAAGACATTGCTCCAGACCGTAAAGCAGGTCTCCGGCAGGGATGCCGCCTCCACCCAGCTCAAGGACCCCGGTACCGGCAGGCACTGCCCGGCGGGGACCGCAACATACTGGGCATAGCCGCCGCCATTGCTCAGCGCGCAGACCCTGTCACCCTCTTGCAGACCGGCGACATCGGCTCCCATCTGGACGATCTCACCGGACACTTCCAGCCCGGGATAAGGCGAGGCCTCGGCAGGTGGCGGGTAAGCTCCCCTGCGCTGGTGAATATCAGGCCGGTTGACGCCGGCACTGAAGACCTTGATCAGCACCTCACCAGCCGCTGGCCGGGGCACCGGCACCGAAACGGGCCTCAGGACCTCGGGCCCGCCCGGACTCGAAATTTCAATTGCCAGCATCGTCTGCGCCATCGTCATAACTGCCACCTTTTCGTTTCCTGTCAAAGATTCACTTCAGCGGAACCCGAACCAGATCGGCAGGTCTCCGGGCCGGACAGACCATAGCAGATTTGGCGGGCAGATTTACAGGGCGAAAGAAAGCCGGGCCTTATAGTATAATTTTTTACCCCTTATCCCATGCTCATGAGCCCATCTTATGAAAACAGCGGTCTACCCCGGCACATTCAATCCCATCACCAACGGTCATACCGACCTGGTGGAAAGAGCGGCCCGCCTGTTCGATCACATCATTGTCGCGGTTGGCTCCAACCGGCAAAAAGACTCTCAGCCTTCGCTGGATGAGCGCATCAACATCGCGGCGCAGGTGCTTTCCCATCTGGATAATGTCGAAGTCTGTGGTTTTTCCTGCCTGCTCACCGATTTTGTCCAGCAACGGGGAGCCAATCTGATTCTGCGCGGCCTGCGCACGGTTGCCGATTTTGAGTACGAATTCCAGCTGGTCGCCATGAACCGGGTGCTGGCACCCGAAATTGAAACCGTGTTCCTGGCCCCGGCCGAGCATTACGCCTATATTTCATCCACCCTGGTGCGCGAAATTGCGGCCTATGGCGGTGACATTTCCAAGTTTGTCGATCCCATCGTGGTTAAACATTTGCAGGGACAGCGGGACTGAACATGGCGCTGATGATCACCGATGAATGCATCAACTGCGATGTCTGCGAGACGGAATGTCCCAACCAGGCCATCTCCATGGGACCCGAGATTTATGTGATCGATCCGGCCCGCTGCACCGAATGCGTGGGACACTTTGCCGTCTCGCAATGCGTCGAGGTTTGTCCGGTTGACTGCATTCCCGTCAATCCCGATTACCGGGAAAGCCAGGACGCGCTGCTGGCAAAATACCGGCGGCTTACGGGCGCTGGCAGCGCCCGCAATAAACCGTGGCACGCTGGCCCAGACGGATCTCTCTGAGAACCGAGCCACAGGCCGAACAGGCTTGCCCACCCCGGCCATAGACCGCCAGAGACTGTTTGAAATATCCGGGTTTGCCATCCCCGCCAACGAAATCCCTGAGCGTCGTACCTCCTTGTCTGATCGCCTGCACCAGAATGGTTTTGATCGCCGACACCAGTCTTTCATAGCGCCTGCGGCTGATGCGTCCTGCTTTCGTCAGCGGATGTATGCCCGCGGCGAACAGCGCCTCGTTGGCATAAATATTCCCCACACCCACGACCACATGACTGTCCATGATGAAGGATTTGACCGGCGCTGAGCGTTTCCGGGAATGCTCAAACAGATAGTCCACGCTGAATCCCTCTTCCAGGGGCTCTGGCCCCAGCCCGGCAAGCAGGGGATGGAGCAAGGGTTCACCCCTGAGCCAGAGAATGCAGCCAAATTTTCGAGGATCGTGAAAACGCAGAATCTGACCCTTGCTGAACACAAAGTCCACATGGTCATGCCTGCCCGGGGGCTCCTGCCGGCCGGCGAGTCGCAGGCTGCCCGACATGCCCAGATGAATCAGTACTGTCCCTGCCCCACTCAGCAGCAACAAATACTTGCCGCGGCGCTGCACCTGCATGATCGTCTGAGCTGTCAGTTCTTTCTCCAACTCCGCCGTGACCGGCCAGCGCAATTGGCGCTGGCGTACCAGCACCGAACACACTGTCATCTGTTCTATATGGGGGGCGATGCCCCTGCGCGTGGTTTCCACTTCCGGGAGTTCGGGCATGCTGGTGTAGTGTCTTTTCCAATATGAAATGAAGGCGTGCATTCTACAAGACTACAAGTCAATCCGCTCGATGCAGTGAAAAACCGGATTTACCTTTGTCAACCCTCGGAACGTTCCTGCGTTATGATCGAAGATACCCTGGGAATCTCTGAATGACCCTGGAGCGGAATGATCCAGAGCTTCCTTTGATCCGGCACGGTCTTGTTGACGAAAGTTAGGTGAGCCCGGCGCGGTCATGTTCTCGCATAAATCAAAATTGCAGCTAAAACTGTTGACCTGTTCCTGTCGAAGTCGGAGGATAGCAGGACGGGCCTTTAGGGTATGGGAGGAATATAGAATGAAAGCATTGTCTTCATTATCGACGGTCATCGCCGCCACTTCCGTGTGCCTGGTTCTGGCAGGCTGTGAAACGACCTCCTCCAGCTCGTCCTCCTCGAGTTCGTCGACGCCACCATCGAGCAGCTCTTCGTCAAGCTCCAGTTCGTCCTCGTCACAATCACAATCACAGTCACAGTCACAGTCACAGTCACAGTCACAGTCACAGTCACAGTCACAATCGAGCTCTTCTTCGCAATCGCAGTCGAGCGGTAGTTCAGGCAGTACGGCAAGTGCCCCTTCGCCGTCACAGTCAAGTTCATCCTCGCCGTCGAGTGGCAGTTCCGGCAGCACGGCAAGCGCCTCGTCACAGTCACCGTCACAAACAGGTGGTAGTCCTGGCAGCACGGCAAGCGCCTCGTCATCGGCCCCAGCATCCGGTTCAGACGCTTCGGCCGGTTCATCCCCGGCCACAGCATCTGCGTCCTCCGGAACCCAGTCTGGAGAATCCGGCAGCGCCGCCCAGAACGCTAACACTGGTCAGAACGGCAGCAGTGGTCAGAGCGGCCTGCCCAGCTTTCCCGAATATGGCGTGTTCCCCGAGGAGGGTGCCGGCGCTGGCGCGGATACAGCCCAGGCGCAGACTGGGGATCAGAATGGCAACCAGGCCGGAACCCAGAGTGGCAGCGAGGGCAGCGGGCAAAATTCAAGTCAGGGCGCAGGCGGCACTGCAACCGCCTCTGCCGCCAATCAGAGCGGTGGCCAGAACGGAAGCCAGGGTACTGGTGGCACTGAAGCCGGCTATGCTGGCACCCAGGGAACCTCAGGGGCCGGCGGTACTGCCGACATCGGAACGGGGGCTGCAGGACAAACGGCCTACGATTCCGGAAGCGGGCAGGGCCAGGGCACTGACAGTGCCGGAACGTCGGGACAGGCAGGCACCGGGGCTTCGGGGCAGGTGAGCTATGGTGCCGGCAATGGCGATGATCCTTTCGGGGGACTCAAGCCCGGTGGCGGCGGAATGACCGCCGGTGAGCGCCAGGCGCAGCTCGATGCCAGGCTGGAAGCGGGATATGCCGTATTCGATGGCATGATCCTCGGCGAAAGAGAACGCGTACAGGCACAGAGCGACAGGGCCGGCAGCGGCGTCATGTCAGGGGCGGGTCAGGGTAGCGGCAGCGATGGCGAAAATGGCCAGGGCCAGGGCGGGGAAACTTCCGGCCAGGGCCAGGGGTCTATAATAGTTGCTTCATCAAACTCTGAAGGTAGCGGCGGCGGAGGCTTCGTACCCCAGGCAGCAGCGAGAGGCGGGCAGGGTGAGTATGCCAATAGCAACCAGCCCGCCTTCCCGATTCCGGAAGACATTCCCAGCGGGAACAATGACGATGTCGTGGCAAAACAGCTCAGGGAAGCCGCGATGAACGAACCCGACCCGGAATTGCGCGAAAAGCTCTGGGATGAATATCGAAATTATACCGGTCTCAGCAAGTAGTTGAGCTCAGTAACAGCCGATAACGTGATCAATAACAGGAACAGAACCAAAGAGAGCGATAACATCAGGAACCACCATCATGATTAGATCATTTCAAGCTCTGATATCTCTGG
>JAVVEZ010000044.1:0-28470 GCA_032250895.1 Pseudomonadales bacterium
TGGCGCCGAGGAAGTAGGCGTGGCGGACGAAGAAGCTTTCTTCGTTGTAGTCGGTGTCGATGAACCAGCAGGCAATGCCGTCGGCGCCGTCGCTACGGACTTCTCCGGTGTTGGGGTGGAACACATCGACGCCATTCACCTTGACCTGGATCTGGTTGTTGTCGGCGTTGATGATGTCGATGTCGGGTTCGCCGAAGATGACGAAGAGGTTGCCCTTGCTGGTGGTCTTGAGGTCGTCGGCCATGTGGAGGTCGGCGTTCATTCTGGCCTTGAGAATGGGGATGCGTCCGAGTTTGTCGAATTCGGAAGAGTGGGCATCGTAGTTGAAGGCGCAGGCGATGAGTACGTCGAAGTCGGCATCGCCGGCTTCGCGGGCAGCGGAGACCAGATCGGGGCGGGAAACGGTGCCGAACTCGGGGCCGATGAAGATGGCGGCGCGTTTGGCGGTGCCCTTTTCTTCGCCGCCTTCAAAGTAACTGGCTTCGGCGCAGATCAGGTCGCCGGGCCAGGGCACCAGCGCGGTGAAGTTGATCTTGTCTTCCTTGTGGGCCTGTTGCACACCGGCAACCTTGAGGTTTTCCAGAATGATCTGGACGAAGTCGCGCTCTTTATAACCGGGATGGTTTTCGTTGGTGCCGTCGATGAGTTCGTCGTTTTCATCCACTCCTAACACACGGTGTGGTGACAGGCTCTCGACAGTGAAGGGACCGGCGACGCGGACTTTCTTTTTGTCTTCGTAGGGTTTGTCGTAGAGGTATTCGTTGTCGGCCTTGGCAGCGATGGATGCGTCAATTTCCTTTTGACGGGCGATGCGTTGTTGCCACCAGTTGGCGTGTAATTTAAGGGCGGCCTCCGGCCATTTGGCATCGGCATCACGCGGAATTTCCCATTCTTGCCAGTCCTGCTTCAGCGCCCTGTTCAATTGTTCACGTAGTGGTTCCAGATTGCTTTGATATTTTTCCCAGATGACGTCTATTTCGGTGTTGGTGGCGATGGATTTCAGAGTTATGTGCGGTACTCGTTCGTAAACAAAGCCTTGGCGTACATTGCCATACGTGGTTTTGCTGGAAGGAGCGGCGTGGGTGATTTCGGCTTCCTTAATTTGGCCATCGCAACTGTCGGCCAGCAGGTAGAACGGAAAGCGTGCACCCATAATGCGAGCACGAGTCAGAGCCAATGCAACACGGGAGGTGTCGATGGTGATCCAGCGGCGACCCCAATGTTCGGCGACAGCAGCTGTAGTGCCAGAACCGCAAGTTGGGTCGAGAACGAGGTCTCCGGTATCGGTAGTCATTAGAACGCAACGCTGAGCGATTCCTTTATTGGTTTGAACGACATAAATGGGATCTCGTTCGCCGTGGAACTCCCATATGTTATTCAACGGCTCCTGCCCAAAATCATCTAGGTAAATGACACCCCTGACAGTATTCGTGGTTGCACGAAGACGGTTCGCCCTCTCGATTCTGCGCATTCCGAAGTTCGGATCCAGTGTCCAATGTCGATTTTTTCCGGGGAACTTGTCCTCAGCATTGATTTGATAAGGTCCAATTCGTCCTTCTTGAGGATCTTGACTGACCATCGGGTAATCGTCATTGAGTAGTCGATTAAGAGGATCTGCGATTTGTTCCTCAGATACATCGCTTATACTCAGCCGAACTAGATTTGGGAGTTGAAGCTTACTGAATCGACTTTTCTCAGAGAAAGGGTCTTTCTTCTGTGTCAGTTCGCGAATTTTCAATGCCTCTCTCTTTTTGCATGACCATATAACGAAATCATTTACCGGCTCAGTGATCACCGATGACGATTTTTTCTTGATCACAATTGTCTGAACAAAATTGTCTTCCCCAAATACTTCATCCATCACCGCCCTAACCCGATGCACATTCTCATCCCCAATCTGCACAAAGATCGATCCTGACTCCGTCAACAAATCCCGCGCCACCATCAACCTGTCTCGCAGATAAGTCAGATACGAATGAATCCCATCCCGCCAGGTATCCCGAAATGCTTTCACCTGCTCCGGCTCACGAGTAATGTGGCCAGAGTTACCGTCTTTCACATCACGGCTGGTAGTTGACCACTGAAAATTGGAATTGAATTTGATGCCATAGGGCGGATCGAAGTAGATGCACTGCACCTTGCCGCGCAGACCTTCGCGTTCGGCGAGTGAGGCCATTACCTGCAGGCTGTCGCCGAGGATCATGCGGTTGGCCCAGTGGGCGTCGTGCTGGTAGAACTCGGTTTTGGCATTGCTGTCGGGCAGGCCGTTGAAATCGGCGAAGAGGTCGTCCATGGCGCCGCTTTGCAGTTTGGCGCCGGCTTCGGTGCGGCGGCGCAGGTCGTCGATCAATACCTTGGGGTGGACCTTTTCCTGGATGTAGAGCGGCGGTGCGTGCACCACCAGATCGGACCAGTCCTGCTCGTCTTTGCCGCGCCAGACCAGTTGCGGGTCGAGGTCGCGCTTTCTGTTGCTTTTCTCGTCGGACAAGCCGACGAGGGGGCGTTCGTAAACCACATGCACAGGGCTCTGCTCGTTCTTCGCCATCACCGACTGGTATTCTGCCGTGGGGATGTTCTTGCGGGTGGCGTCGTCGTGCTTGAGGGTGGCGACGGTCTTGGGGGGGTGTGGTTTTTTTGCCATGTTCAGGAATCCAGCGCGTCAGGATTTTTATGAGACTTTTTGTCTTCCGAGGCAATGCGGCGCTCAACCTTTTTCAGATCCTCAGCCGGCGGCAGTTGCTCGGGGCGAATGCCACGTTCCAGCAGGGTTTTGCGAACAGCTTCGTTGTTGTTGCTGTGTTCGCTGGAGATGGCTCCTTCATTATTCAGCCCGTGTTGGCGGGTATTGAAGACGGTGATCTCCGCAGCGAAGTCTTTGGCTTTCAGAATGATGGTAGGGGCGAAGTCGGCGAGTGGTCTGCTGTCCGGCACTTTCCACTGTGCTTTCATGGCCTGGGTGGATTTGCCAAACAGGGCCTGGTCGCCTTTGCTGCGGATCAGGCCAAAGTCCTGGTTGCCACCGGTGCGCTCGTAGATAAGGCCGGAGAGCTCCTTTTCGGTGTCGGTCAGCTTTTTGCGGGCGGAAAGCCTTTCGGTTTCCAGCAGCCGTTGCTCAATCAGCTCGGCCTTGCGGGTCTGGATGGCAAAGTAGGTTTGGGCAAACGCAATTTCCTGTTTGCGGGGGTCGCCGTTCTGGGCTATCAGGTAGCAGGCATAGCGGGTGAGCATGATGTCAGGGATGGCCTTTTCTGCCCCTTTGGGCATTTCGATCGTTTTGTTGACGTCAACAAAATGATCAGCTTCGGTGTGGCCAGCCCCTTCACAGGCAATTTTTGCCTTTGAAATCACAGCGTTGAAGTTGCGCCACTCGGTATAGCCGAGCAGAACCTGGATGTCCCTTGCAAGCCAGTACTCAATACCAGTCTCTGTTTGCTGAGCATGGGCTTCGAAGGTGTTGGTCAGTACCTGTACCAATTCGGTCTTCATCATTTACTTCCTCCCTGAATGGCGGCTTCGATCATTTTGGTGAATTCCGCTTCCACCTTTTGCGCAAAATCGGTCTGCATCTGGAACACGTCGGTGAACTCGGCAAAGGCCCAGCGGCCATAAGTCCCGAGGTTGTTTACCCCTGGCACCCAGTAGGTGTCCATGGTGCTTTTCTTTTCCTTGGCGTCTTCGCGGCGGTAGCCTTTGATCTCCACGATCAGATTCAGCGGGTCGTCCGCTCCGTGGCCATCCTCGATCTGCACGATAAAGTCGGGGATGTACTTGCGGGTTTCAGATCCATATCTGTACGGAACTTCCAGGCCGAGGTTGTGGTTCTTTACATAGGCTTTGACCTTGGGATGGCCTTCGGCCACGCGGCAGAATTCGGCTTCCCAGTCGCTGTCCAGAATCACCCAGTTCAAATGGCAGCGGTCGGCGCTGGTTTGCCAGCGGTCGGTCTTGGAGGTGTTGAAGTTGACGTGAAGGGTGGAGCCCGTTGGGTTATAGGGATCGAGCACCGCTTTGATCGGGCGGGAGCCGACGGCCGAACGGGTGATGGCATCGGTAATTCGGCTGGCAGCCATGTCCGCCAGCATCTTGTATTTGAGCTGGGTGGGATAGGTGCCGCCCTTGCAAACCAGGCATTGCTCCAGCCACTGGCGCGCAATGCGTTTGAGCTGACCGAACAGATGCAGTTGTGGTTCGCCATTGGCATCGCGCCACTTGGTGAGCACCAGGTGCGAGGTGAGTTCGTACACCACCTGGGAGGGGCGCACGTCGTCGGTGTGTACAAGAGTGAGATCGATGGTTGCGCCGATGATGCCGGAGTTGCGGGTCTCGGTGGCGCCGACCAGGTCTGGCGTCAGTTGCAGGATGGAATCGGCATTGAAATCGGCGGTGAGGCGCTCTTCGGGCAACTCGGCACGGTAGCCCTGTACGCGCGGAAAGCGGATTTCCAGATGGTCGCGTTCGGGGCGCACTGCCTTGACCTGAATCGTTTCGCGCGGCTTTTGCACAGGCGCCACCACCGGCTCGGCGTTGAAATCGAAGGGGATGCCCAGGACATCGGCATATTCGACATTGAACAGGCCATCTTCATTCAGTTCGTAGGATTGCCGGCGCAAGGCACGGCCAATCACCTGTTCGCACAGCAACTGGGTGCCGAAGGCGCGCACGCCGAGGATGTGGGTGACATTGTTGGCATCCCAGCCTTCGGTGAGCATGGACACGGACACGACGCAGCGGATGGAGTCGCCGAGACGGCCGGCTTTGCCCACGGTGTTCATCACTTCGCGCAGCAGGTCCTGGTCGCTGATGTTATCGCCGGCATGGGCGTCGCCACTGCGCTCGACGATTTCGCGGCGGAAACGCTCAATCTCGTCAGTGGCCATGTTACGAAAGTTGTCGTCCAGTGCGTCGCCGGATTCGAGCTGTTCGCTGTCGATCAGCAAGGTGCGCGGGCGGCCCAGCGCATTGCCGTGTTCGTCGAAATTGCGGAACAGCGCCAGCCGGCCTTCCACCAGTTTGCTGCTGCCGTCCTTTTGCTGCTGCTGAAAACCGGAGATGTAGTCGTACACCAGCTTTGATGCCGAGGTGTTGTTGCACGCCACGATGAAGCAGGGTGGTACGGAGATTTTTTCCTTGGCCCACAACTCGTAGGTCTTTTCGTAGTGGCCATAGAGCGCTTCGAGTGCTGTTTGTAATTGGGCTGGCAGGTCGAGCGGATTGAGTGCTTCGGCTTTGCCCCGCCCTTTCTTGGGCATCTTGCTGCTGATGTGTTCCCACAGGTTGCGGAACATCGGGATGTCGGCGCCGGGGATGTTGTCGGCCACCGGCACCCTGGGCAGTTTGACGATGCCGCACTCGATGGCATCCATCAGGGAGAAATCGCTCATGGTCCACGGGAACAGTGTGCCTTCCGCATAACCAGAGCCGCGCAGGAAAAAGGGCGTGGCGGACAGGTCGAGCACACGCGCCAGCCCCAGTTTGCGGTTGACGGCTTCAAGGCCTGTAATCCACAGGCGGGCAGCCTCGTTGTTGTGCTCGGCTTCCTTTTTGTCGTCTCCCTTCAGGCCTTCGTCTTCATGGTCGGGCTTTTCCCGGTAGCAGTGATGGGCTTCATCATTGATGACCAGAATGTTCTTCATACCCATCAGTTCGGGCATTACCCGTTGCAGCATCTGGCCTTCGGTTTCCTGGGTATCCAGTTGCTGGCCGCCACGACCTTGCAATAGCAGGCGGCCACCTTTGGACAGCACCATGCGTTCCCGCAGCTTGAAGGCATGATAGTTGGTGATGACGATCCTGGCTTTTATCAGATCGGGCAGCATGTCGTTGGGGACCAATTCACGACTCTGGAAATAAGAGTCGGGGTCATTGGGCTGCAGTACCCGCAGGCGATCCTTGATGGTAAGGCCGGGTGCCACGATCAGAAAACCGCGGGTGAACCTTTTGCTGGTGGGTTTGCGCACGGCATTGATGGTTTGCCAGGCAATCAGCATGGCCATGACCGTGGTTTTGCCCGCGCCGGTGGCCAGTTTCAGGGCCAGCCGCATCAATTCCGGGTTGGCATCGTGGTTGGCGTTGGCCAGGTGCTCCAGGAATTTTTCTCCGGTCTTGCCCAGTTGCGGCGCTACTTCGGTGAGCCAGATGGCGGTTTCTGCAGCTTCCACCTGGCAGAAGAAGGGACGGACTCCGCTGAATTTGTGGCCCCGCCAGTGTTGCAGCAGGCGGGCTGTTTCGGGGGTGACGCGCCAGTCGTTGGGGTTGGGCAGTCTCCGCCATTTGTCCACTTCCTGGCGGACGGCATTGATGATGGCGGTGTGGTCGTATTGCTGTTCCTGGGTGGAGAGGCCCTTGCCTTCGTCGAAGGTCAGGGCCTCCTGTTTGGGTTTGCCTTTCTGTTTTTTCGGCTGCGGGATGGGAGTGATGAATTCAGCCCGCCGGCGCCGGTCGATGATCTTCTGGGTAGGCTGGCCTTGCTTGTCAAGCTCCCAATGCCTGGCAGGATAGGCATAGGGGGAATTGAGGATGGGCTTTTCAAAAAAGAGGTTATTCACTGGGCTTCCATGTGGTTATCGTTTTCTCAGCCAGGAATCTCAGTGTATATGAAGTATAGGGCCTCAATCCAATGAATCCACCCCTGAAATGTTCCTCCCCCACTGCTCGTATCAAAGGTGCTCACCCCTTGTTTGGTCTCAATCCAGCGTACAATCCTGTCTCCGATGGCCTTGTATGGAAGCACGCCTTGCCATGAAGCTCGAAGGGGGCGTTTCCCTTTCCTTCCTTTTTCGGGATCAGGCAACAAACCTGAAGCCGGAAGCTCGCCCTTCACTGAATGCCTCAATCAGGGCGCAAATTCGCTTATAGTAGTGCCCGAATTTGCGGGACCGTCTCTGACTGCCTCCGTGTTATCCCTGATCCATTTTTCCAACACTTTGAAAGAGAGAGTTCCCTTCTCGTAGTGTCCGTGGAGAAAGCGCCAGGTCTTGTCCGCACTCGCCGTCAGGCGCAAGCTGTTGATGAACAAAAAGGTAAAGGCACAGGCAAAGGCCGTGCGCTTGTTGCCGTCAATGAAGGGATGGTTCTGGGACAGGCTCTCCCAGAGGGCGGCGGCCTCGGCAAGCAGATCCTCGTAATAGCCGGTCTGGGGCCGGTACAGGGCCGCTTCAAGCAGCCCTGCATCACGGATACCATGAGAGCCGCCGTAGCGCTCTATCTGGTCTGTGTGGATGGCAAGAACGTCAATGACGCTCAGGTAATCCGTCATTTGGCCAGCTTCTCGTAAACCGGCGCATAGGTTTCATGGCTCTGCATATAGGCCGCCATAACATGCGGCCTTGCATTCATGCCCTTGCGCTTGCTCAGCAGGTCGGCCAGCGCCTCATCGACCAGAGCCTGTATCTGCCGCCCTTCCTTCCTGGCCAGCCCTTTGACGGCGGCCAGGATTTCCGGATCGACCTGTGTTGCAAATTTAACGTATGCTTTTTCCATGATGGCACCTCCTGGCAGTGTTCTATCATGAAATGACTTGATATTTCAAGATTCATCAAGATTTGGAAGGTAGCCGCCAAGTGCCACCAATGCCGAGGCTGGCAGTATCAAGGAAAGGAATGCGCGTTCATTGTAATCTGTTGCATGACATTAGCGATGATTTTCGCGCCGATGTCACCACCCAGGCTGAGAATCGATTCCGGATGGAACTGCACGGCACTTATCGGCAGGCTGCTATGCTCGATCGCCATGACGCAGCCATCGTGGGTCTTCGCGGTAATCTGCAGGCATTCCGGCACCTTGTCCGCCACCAGAGAATGGTAGCGGCCTATGGTGAGCGGCAGTTCCAGACCGGCGAAGAGACTTCCTGCCGCCCGGGCAAGGACGGAGCCCTTGCCGTGGACCGGCGTGCCCAGCGTGGACAGCGTGCCCCCGAAATATTCGACAATGCCCTGCAGTCCCAGGCAGACACCGAATACCGGCAGCCGGTGCTGCAGACACTGGTCCAGCGTGGCCGCCAGTTGAAAATCCACCGGCTTGCCCGGCCCCGGCGACAGCACCACCAGGCCCGGTTTCCGCACGGCAATCGCGGCCGCCACGTTTTCAGGACGTACCGTGCTCACCCGGGCCCCGGTTTGCTGGAAATAGGCCGACAGGGTGTGCACGAAGGAATCCTGATGATCCACCATCAGGACGTCGATACCTTGCCCCGGATAATGCGTCGCGCTTTTACTCGCGGTACCGGGAACATAGTCATTGCGGATTGCCGACAAGAGCGCCGACGCCTTGAGCCGGGTTTCCGCTTCCTCGGCATCCGGGTCGGAATCGAACAGGAGCGTGGCGCCTGCACGCACTTCGGCGATGCCACCGTCGATGCGGATGGTGCGCAGCGTGAGCCCGGTGTTGATCTCCCCGTTGAACTTGAGGAAGCCCAGCGCGCCACCGTACCAGCGGCGCGGGGATTTCTCGTGTTCCTCGATAAACCGGATGGCAGCCTGCTTCGGCGCGCCGGTCACCGTCACGGCCCAGGTGTGGGACAGGAACGCATCGAGCGCATCGAAGCCGGGACGCAGAATGCCCACGACATGATCGACGGTATGGATCAGCCGTGAATACATTTCCGTCTGGCGCCGGCCGATCACCCTGACCGAACCCGGCTCGCAGACCCGTGACTTGTCATTGCGGTCGACATCCGTGCACATGGACAGTTCCGCTTCGTCCTTCGCGGAATTGAGCAGGGTCCTGATCTGCGCCGCATCCTCGATGGCGTCCTTGCCGCGCGCGATGGTGCCGGAAATGGGGCAGGTCTCGACCCGCATGCCGGCATCGGTCGATTCCACCCGCACGAACATTTCCGGTGATGCCGCCACCAGGTACTCCTGTTCGCCGAGATTGATGAAGGCGCCGTAGGGTGACGGATTGTGTGCCGAGAGGCGGCTGAACATGGCCGCCGGCGAATCCCGGCAGGGCTCCCGGAACAATTGCCCGGGCACGGCCTCGAACAGGTCGCCGCGGGCGAAATAGCCGATTGCCTTGCGCACGGTATCTGCGTATTCACCCGGTCCGTGGTCGCAGGCTTCCACAACCACATTCCTGCGCGGCAACGTGAAGGCCTCATGCGAACCGGTGCGTGGCAGGTGTCGTGTCGAAATGCCGCAATATTCAAAATCATACCTGTGCCGCCTGGCGCTTTCCAGGCGGTGGTCAACCACCAGAATATCGTCGGGCAGGTACAGCAGGAAATCCTTGCCGCCGGGCGCCCGCCTGAGTGATTTCCCGATGGCTTCGAACTGGAAGGCCAGTTCATACCCGAAGGCGCCATACAGGCCGAGGAACGCATCCTCCTCGCTGAAAAACTGAGCGATCACGTCACGCAAGACGGAAAACACCGTGTCCTGTCGGCTGCGCTCTTCCTCGAAGAAAACCGGTCGCGGCGGCTTCAGCATCAACACCAGGCCGCCAGTGCTTTGTTGCACGGTTTGTAACGCCTCACAGGCACCCACGACGGGCGCGATGAACCTGAGCAGCACCTGCCCCCTGGCGTTTAAGGCACTGAACGTCATCTCGCGTCCGCTGCAGGTGATCGCCAGCGGCGGATTCACGAAGCCGATGTCCCAACACGTGTAGCGGCCGGGAAATTCGACGTTGGAGGTGAACAGGACACCCCGCCGCGCATCAAGCGCAGACCTGATGCCTGCGGCGGCATCGTCATAGGGTGTACTGACACTGGCGCGGTAAACCGTGATACCGCCGCCGGTGGTGTAGCGTGTCGAGCGTATGGCTGTCATGGCCCTTTCTCCGTGTCGGGCCGCACGGTTACCGGGGTGGATATTCTTCTGCAGGATGTCGGGACATGAAAAAGGCCGCCTCGGATAACCGGGCGGCCTTGTTTCAATTCATGGCGCGGCAGGATGTAAGCGTGAGCTTACACCTGCCGCTTTGTTACAGTCGGCAGCCCTTGGGAGAGGGGCGCCACCACTTGTTAAGTTGAATGAGAATTTTCATGGCGGGGAGTCTATCGGAATCGAACGGGGGGATGTAAAGGCTGAATATACATAACAGGCTGGATATACATAAGGCTGTTTATTTATGGATCTGAATAATCGGATAACCGGGGGGGGGGATCCTGTCAGGCATCTTTTTATGTCATGCAGATTCAAGGAAAGGCCCGGACAGCGGGGCAGGCGCTCCGGGGGACGCTACGAGTTCATCCCTGAAGGCTCTCTTCGGGCGTCCTGCCCTCAGAAGCCCCCGGAGCCCCCACCCCACTGCCCGGGCCTCCGGCTTCAGGTTTGTCGTCCAGAAACCCCTGATGAACTGAAAATGTTAAGTTTCCAGCAGCGCCGAGACCATACCAAGATGATCGACAAACGGAATGAAGTCACGGTCAATGAAGAGCAATGGCATTCTTTTCTCGATACAGTATGACGCGATAATGACGTCCGTTGTTTTGCGGATGGTTATTCCCTTTTTGCGGAGTGCACGATAATTTTCAGCACACTTTTCAGGCATGCCTTTGCCAAACATTTCAAGTCGGCCCAGCGTCATCAGTGTCCGCTTGGTCATACGATATTCGCGGTCGTCCCGGATGCCCTGAAGGATTTCCAGAAAAATCAAATCACCCATGGCAACAGTGCCCTCGACAATGCCGGCATCGAGAGTATCTGTATGTTGGCTCTTGACTCCGTTGAGGTAGTCGATCCAAACACTGGTATCGACCAGTATCATTTGCCTCCCCGCATTTCATCCAGATCGCCTTCCCACTTGACTCGGCCGCGCAGTTTACGGATATCTTGCTGCTGGCTCCGCAAGAGAAGCAGTTTAAGCCCTTGTTCTACAGCTTCTTTTTTGGTGCTATATCCGGATGCTTTGAGAGCGTCAGCCATTAGCTTATCGTCTATGACAATATTGGTTCTCATAAATCACCTATGTGTATATATTCTAAATGTGTACACAATCTATCATGAACAAAGAAACATGGCAATCGGCTGCACAGAGACAATTTCCACTCTGCTTCGCAGCTCCAAAATTGCGCGTGAGCACGGACCTTGGGGCGCCAGTCACCATACACAGTCGTCGGCGTCTGTTTCCCGTTCCAGCGTCTGGGAGCCTGTCGGACTCAGGTGTTCCATGTGCCGTTGCATCAGAGTCTCGAGTTTGACGGGACCCGGGTCCTCCTTGATCGCGTTCATCAGGGTTTCCTGCAAGCGCAATAGCAGCATACAATGCCGGGCAACCCGAGATGCCGAGAAGAGCTTATGAAAAACCTGTTGATCGTGTTTGCCCTGACCCTGGTGACTTCCTGCGCCATGACAGGAAGCCAGGTGGATGCCTATGCCGCGGATCGTGCTGCGATTATCGACCTGCAGCACCGCTACATACTCGCCATGGACTATTTCGACGCTGACGGGTATGCAGAGGTCTTCGCCGTAGATGGAGTGCTCGACTGGGCCGGCGGTGTGGTTGAAGGGCGGGAGGCGATTCGTGAATTCATGTCCACCGGCACCTACGACCTGCGGACCATGGGCTTTCAACCGGCGCAGACGCCTGACGGTCGGGAATGGCCTTCCACCGTGCGCCACCTCATCACCAATCAGGTGGTGGTGGTCGAAGGCGATACCGCGAAGGCTGTTACCTACTGGATGAATTATGCCAATAATGCGGACCGCCATCAGATTCAATGGCTGAGCTTTGGTTCCTGGGAAGACGAATTCGTGAAAGCCGACGGCAAATGGCTCTTCAGCCTGCACAGGATTTTCAATGAAGGCAATGCCCGCACCTTTACCGCTGGCCAGCCCAATCCGCTGCGGGAGTTCCTGGCACCCGACTAAAGGTCATATTGTCTGTCCTTGCGGAACAATTGCCATGCTCGATACTCACAGATAATAAGCATGACACGAGACGGCTGTACCCTGTCAGCGCAACCAGTCCATGCTCCTGACTACGCTATGGCAGAAAGGTGGCAAATCATGATGTCTCAGATACGACTTTTATCTCTGCTCGCCGTCCTGCTGGTATTACCGGCCATGTCTGCCAGCGCCCAGGGCTTTGCATCACGGGTCACAGAGGCGCGCGCCGCTGACGGCCGCTTCATCTCCTGGCGGGAACATATCATCGATGATGAGGCGATCAGCGGCATTCGCCTGCGAGGCAGTGACGGGCTGGTGATGGCCGATCTGGACGGCGATGGCTTCGAGGACATCATTTCGGTGCATGAATCCGACGATGTCTACGATGGCGCTCCCGAGGGCCATGTGCGCATTGCCTTTGGCAGCGGCGATCCGCAGCGCTGGACGCTGGTGACCCTGGCCCAGGGGCCTGAGGCCGGTGCCGCAGAGGATGTGGCCGTGGCCGACATCAATGGCGATGGCCGACCCGATCTGGTGGTGGCCTGTGAACTGGCGCATCTGATCTATTTTGAAAACCCCGGCCGCAATGTCCGCAACCCGGACAACTGGCAGTCACTGATTCCCGAGGTAGCCAACAACCGCGGTTCCTTCATCCGGGTATTTGCTGCGGATCTCAATGGCGATGACCGCCCGGAAGTCATTACCGCCAACAAGGGCGCCCAGGACCCGACTCGGGCCAGGCAGGAACCAAGGCCAGTATCATTTTTCGAGCTGCAGGGTGATCCCCTGGAAAATGGAAGCTGGCAGGAACATGTGCTGATCGAGTTTCCCTGGCCGATCAACGCCAGACCGGTGGATCTGGATGCTGATGGTGACCTGGACGTCATTGCCGGCAGTGTTGCCGAACGCCGCATGGTCTGGTTCGAAAACAGGTCAACTGCCGAGGAATTCCGCTTCCGGACGCAAGAGATCACACTGGCAAAGGCTACTGCCGAGGCGCCGGATCTGACGGTGCACGGCTTCATGATGGACTTCGCCGACCTCAATGGCGACGGTCGCCTGGACATCATCACCATGGATACGCCACCCCTGCTGGGGCAGCATCTGCTGTGGCTGGAGCAGCCGCAGGATCCGACACAGCCCTGGCGCTATCACGTGATCGACAACTGGGCCCCGGATTCCATCGTCGGCATCAGACTCGCAGATATTGATGGCGATGGTGATCCCGATATCATGACCGGCGGCTACAGCCTGAGCCCGCGTGACAGTGACGAAGCGACCCCCGAAGCGGCACTGGGAAGGCTGGCCTGGTATGAAAACCGGAGTCAAGGACAGTGGACTGCCTGGCCCTTTTCCCGACGTCAGCGTGGCATGTTCGACATGTTTGTGGCCCGCGACATGGATGATGACGGCGACCTGGACTTTGTTGGCACCCGCGGCAACAGCGGCGCCTTTGATGGCGTGTTCTGGCTGGAGCAGATCCGCAGCAGAGGCCGGACACTCACCTTCCGTAATGCCCGCAGCAAGGAGAGCCCGGAAGTCCCCTTGCCCGAAGATATGGGGCCGGCAGAGTATTCCCCACCTCTGTAGGAACGAGCCCTCCACTGCACCTGCATTAGGGAACCTCCAAACCTCTCACAGCAAATACTGCAGGGATAACTGGAAGGTGCGCGGCGGCGCGGCGCTGCGCTGCTGAAACGGGGCATCTCCGCCCAGCTGGCGCTGGTTCGACGCGGTGAAATTGACCGGGAAGCCGCTCTCGTTGTTGGCGTTGAATACATTGAAGAAATCAGCCCGCAGCAGCGCCGTGCCTACAGCCGAATCAAATTCATACTGCATGCCCAGATCGATCGTCGTTGCCCAGGGCAGACGCCCCGAATTGCGGCGGCTGCCCGGGAAGCGGTCCGGGTTGCCGGTGAACTGATCGGCAAAGGAGAGTCCGTCACCGTTGATATCCGTGGTTCCGAACACCGCCGCATCGGGAACGAAGGTGATCGGCTGCCCGGACTGGATCAGGCCGGCCACCGTCAGGGTCAGCCCGGGCAGGGGATAGAAGTCCGCCACCGTGGAGATGACATGGCCGCGGTCGTTCAGCGAAGGCCCCCAGTCCGGCTGAAAATCATTGGCGTCGTTGGCGCGGAAGTTGAGGTCGTCGGTATTGTTCGTCAGCCTCGACAAGGTATAGGACAGGCGCAGGCCATACCAGTCATCGCTGCGGCTCTTGGTCAAGGTGAAATTCAGCGCCCGATAGCGCGAGCGGCCACCGGTATCGGAAACCACGATGGAACGCGCGCCACCAGCCGGAATCGCACCGTTGTCCAGCGCCGGACGGCTGGCATTGGCCGCCGCTGCGCTGCGCACCAGGCCCTGGGCCTCGCGCTGTTCCGGGCTCAGCGCGGCGACACCGGCCGCGCCGATCTGGTCGAACAAGGGCTGGTTGAAGACGAAGGGCGCGGGGGCGTTGAGATCGATCAGCCGTATCAGATCGTGTCCTGAACTGTAGATGCCATCCACATAAAAGGAAACATCATCAGCAATCTGCCATTGATAACCGAGCGTGGCCTGCAGGGCATAGGGGTTGTCATAACCGTTGGGGTTGAGAATGCGCAACTCGTTGGAAGTCTGCTGCTCACGCAGCGAGGCCACCGCAGCAGGCTCGGGGCATTCCAGAAAGCCGGTGCACTGTGCCAGCGGATTGACACTGAGGTTGCCGCTGCTGGTAATGCGCTCGATGTCGGTAGCGGCCGGCAGAACGCCCTGGTCCACCAGGGTTTGCAGTTGATTCTTGAAACCTTCGGCGGTGGACGAGAACTGAATGGCATCAGAGATGACCGTATAGGGAATTTTCTCGTAGAACAGTCCCAGCCCGGCGCGCAGCGCCATGTTGTCCGTAAAGGACCAGTTGGCGCTCGCCCGTGGCGCAATGTTGTCCCAGTCGCCGCTGGTATCCCCGCCCTTGGACAAGCTGTCATAATCCCAGCGCAACCCCAGGGTCAGCGTCAGATCCGGGGTCATGGCAAACTGGTCCTCCACAAACACACCATAGTTTTCCTGCGAGGTGCCGAAGCTGTTGGGTTGAATCTCCAGTGCGAAATCAAGCAATTGGGCATCCCGGGGCAGGTCGGCCACCGTCAGCGCGCCGCCGATGCCGGTCGCAGACAGCGCCGTCAACTGTGCCTGGTCGAGCTGAATCAGGGAATTGCCATCGACATTGCCACCGCCTTCCAGCTTGAAATCACTGCGGATGACATCGACACCCAGCTTCAGGCGGTGACGGTCGGTTTCGAAGCTCAGCTTGTGCTGGGTCTGGAAGGTATCCTCCACCTCGTTGAAGACGAAGCCCGGATGACCGACGACCGCAATCGTCTGCCCGGAGGGATCACGCACCGTGACCTGTGGACCATCACCGCCCAAGGGCTGGCCGAAGTTCCACACGAAGCGGCTGTACTGCAATGAGCCTGAATACCCGAACTGCTCATCCTGGAAGGTCGTGGTGAAGGCCACGTTGGTGGAATAACGGTCCTGTTCACTGCCGGCCGACGGGAAGGTCAGCCCGCCATCGAGTCCGCCGCCCTGGCGCTCGATGGTGGCACGGCCGTGGTTGGCGCGCAGCATGCTCGACCATTGCTCATTCCAGCGATGGTCAAAGCGCGCGGTGCCCAGCCAGGTCTCATTGGTACCGGGTACGGTTTCCGCGACACCCAGGGCCGGAGATGACAGAATGTTGTCGGTTTCATCCCGGGTATATTCCATATTCAGAAAAAAGAAGGTCTCGTCCTTGACGATGGGGCCGCCCACCGCAAAGCCACCCTGATAGCGCTTGAAATTCTCGGAAACGGGGTTGCCGGACAGGTCACTGCGCGAAAAGTCACCGGACTTGGACAGAAAATCTCCCGGCCGGGTGACGAAAAACACATCCGACGTGAATTCGTTGGAACCGCTTTTGGTGGTGACATTGACCACCCCATTCGCCGTGCGGCCGAATTCGGATGAATAATTGCTGGCCAGCACTGTCACATCCTGCACCATGCCGATGGGCACCGGAAACTTCTGACCGCCGAGAAAATTTTCGTTGTTATCCAGGCCGTCAATCATGTAATTGGTGAACAGGCTGTTGGCGCCGTTGATGGCGATGGATGGCGCCTCGTTGAAAAATCCGGTGGCCTGGGTCACATTGGGCAGCCGGATCAGCGCCCGTTCCAGGCTGCGGGCCTCAACCGGCAGGGTCGCAATTTCACGGGCCGTCAATGTCGAAGAGACCTCGGCGTTCAGGGTATTGATGCGGGTATAGGAACGGCTGCCGGTGACCAGGATTTCCTGTGCCTCGGCGCCGGCCGGCGCCAGCACCAGACGCACACTCTGGGTATGGTTGCTGCGCAGACTCAGGGGTGAGGATTGTGCTTGCTGATAGCTGGCGTTCGCGCCGGTTCTGATTTGCCAGCGACCTGAGGTGCTCAGACCGCCAAAGCGAACCCGCCCGTCTGCTGTGGTCGTCCCCTGCACCCGTTCACCGGTATCGAGGTTTGTGGCTTCCACGTTCGCGCCTGCCACCGGCTCTGCCCGGCTGCCATCGATGACCGTGACTTCCAGTGCCACCTGGGCATGGGCCAGTGGCGTCAGCAAGGCCAGGGCCAAGCAGGCCCAGGCCACCGGCCGGAATGCCGTCCCGCGCTGTGTGTCGCCGATGCCGGGTCTCTGCGCATACGCGGCCAAAGCCGGTTTCTTCATATCCTGTAAACTCATAAACCAACCTGCACTCTCTTTGTGAATACCTGACATCTTGAAAGCCCATCGTCCCGGCACAAACCGGGATCGGATAGTGGAAAGACAGACTCCCGCCTGCGCGGCAGTGACGGGCTTGCGAACCTGCCCATCCAGGTCTCAGCCATGGACCTAAGTCTCCCCGGCCCTGGTTTTGTTACAGAAAGATAAACTATTGTCAGGCTGTTGAAAAACAGTCTGTTCGGGTTCCCCAGCTTCAACACCCTGACGACCATCCCTTCCCTGGGGAACCTCTGAATAACTCTGGCATTTGTCTGCTATGATCCTTCGTTTTACATACATGGGATGGGGCCAGACGGGCTGTGACTATGACACACACAAAACCGACACACACAAAACCGGCACATAAAAAAGCGGCACACAGAAAAATAGAAGAACTGCTGGCGCTGGCGGATGTCCGCATCAACGGTGAGCGGCCCTGGGATATGCAGGTGCACGATGAGCGGCTGTATCAGCGCATTCTGGCCAAGGGTACGCTGGGGCTGGGCGAAGCCTATATGGACGGCTGGTGGGATTGTGCGCAGCTGGACCAGTTCATCAGCAATGTCATGCAGGCCGAGTTGCGCAAACACATCGCGCCTCTGGCGATGATCTGGCCGGTAGTGCTGGCGCGCCTGTTCAATCTGCAGAGCATGGGCAGAGCCTTTCAGGTCGGCGAGGCCCACTACGATCTGGGCAATGACCTCTTCGAACGCATGCTGGACCCGCGCCTGACCTATACCTGCGGCTACTGGAAAGAGGCCGACAATCTGAATGCCGCCCAGGAAGCCAAGCTGGATCTGGTATGCCGCAAGATCGGTCTGAAGGCGGGGCAGAAGGTGCTGGATATCGGTTGCGGCTGGGGCAGTTTTGCCGGTTTTGCCGCCGAACGCTACGGGGCCGAGGTCTTTGGTGTCACCGTCTCCAGGGAACAGGGCAAATGGGTGGAAGAGCGCTATGCCGGACTGCCGGTGAAGGCGCTGGTCAGCGATTACCGGGCATTGGCCGGACAGTTCGATCATGTCGTGTCCCTGGGTATGTTCGAGCACGTGGGCCGCAAGAATTATGCCGAATACATGCGCGTGGCCAGACGCTGCCTGAAGCCTGATGGCCTGTTTCTGCTGCATACCATCGGCCGCCGCAAAACCCGCAAGGCCGCCGAGCCCTGGTCCAACAAATATATCTTTCCCAATGCCCAGGTCCCGTCCATGGCCGATATCTCCGTGGCCATCGAAAATGTCTTCGTGCTGGAGGACCTGCATAACTTCGGCAAATACTATGACAGCACCCTGATGGCCTGGCATGCCAATTTTGAGCGCCACTGGCCGGAGATCGCAGACAAGTATGGGGAGCGTTTCCATCGCATGTGGCGCTATTTTCTGCTGACCAATGCCGGTGCCTTCCGCAGCCGGCGCCTGCAATTATGGCAACTGGTGCTGTCACCGGAGGGCGTCCCGGACGGTTATCGACGGACGGATTGAGGCATCCGGACAGAGAAGGACAGGGCGCGGCCGTCAGAAGCTGTAGGTAAGGTCCGTATAGACATGCAGGGGGTCACCCTCGCCATTGGCATTGGGGGCATGCTTGAGGAAGCCACCTTGCAAAAATACCGCACCGCCGACTTCCAGTCGCAATTTATTGGGAAGCAGCCAGTATCTTGCGTGCCATTCAATCTGATGGCCGGCAAACTTGCCGGCATTGCCCGCCGGATCACGCAGCCCCGAGCGGGCGAAGCTGTCGCGGGCCTTGTCGAGATAATTGGCCCGCCAGGAAATAAAGGCATCGCTGCGGGTACCGGGAATCACCGTCATGCGCAAGCCCAGGGAATGAATGTTTTCCCGGCCCAGGATACCGTAGATGCCGGTGGGCCCGAATTCCGCGCGGCGCGGACCGAACAGGCTGTCGAAACGCCCGTAATTGCCGTTATTCGTGTCGCCTTCGCCACTGCCGAAGTCGTACTCCATCGAGAGCCGCGGCAACCACGGGTGGGTAAAGACATAACCCACGGCAAGGTGGTGAAAGTGGGCGAAAACATCGAGGGTGCGGGTGTCGCTGATGCTGCTTGTGGCGCGCCTGCTGCCGAATTGCAGGGTATTTTCAAAATCGATATCCCAGCCACCCCGCGAAGGCTCCCTGATCAGCCGGAAGCCCGGTGTATACAATTCACGGTCGCGGGTCTGGGTTTCCCTGGGGTCATCACTCTCGTCGAGGCCGAAAACATAAAACTCGGCAGTGATGTCCGTCAGGAAATTCGGCCGTTCATAGAAAAGCCCCCAGAAGCGCAAGTCCCTGTCCTCGGCATCCAGCTCGATGTCATTGTCCTGCAAACCCTCCCGGTCGGCGGGTCTCACGCTCACCGGCAGCACGAAGAAAGTCGTCAATTCAGACTTGTCCGGGCTCGTCCAGTGTGCAGTCAGGCCCGTATAATTCTGAATGGTATTGCGAAAGCGGTTGCGCGCCATCAGTCGGCGCCCCCCCAGATCCATGGTCACCCGGCCCAGTTGCAGATCCAGTGTGGCATCCTCGGTCAATACATCATCGAGCCTCAGGCCCACATAGGCTTGCAGTGGCTCCAATGTGTTGATCTCGATGGTGGACAGGGCACTGTTCTTGTCATCCAGATAGGAGCGGGAGTCCTGCAGTTCAGCAACGAAGGAAAGAGGACCGCGGGTGGCGTCGACCCGCAGCAGGGTTCTCAGGCTCAGGGCCTCGTCATTGCTGTCCAGGCCTGGCCGGAACTGATTGTTGAGCCTTGAATAACGGGTGCGTTGACTGCCGGAAAAACTGACGTTCCAGGTTTGCGGGACCACAGCAACAGTTCCCTGCGTGCCATCGGCAGCCTGAACCACGACCGGCGTCGACGGACCCACGGCGTTTTGCTGGAGATCGCTCTGGGCAAGGGCGGAAAGCGCAAGACCCAACATCAGACCCAGGATCCCCAGGTGATAATAATTTTTCAACTGCTTTTTCAATTGTTCTTGCCGATTGATGCCGTAACGGGCGGGTTTCCAATAGAGACCTCGAGGCCTGGCCCATCAAGGCCCTCCAACAGGAGGAACAATCTAACAACAGCTTTCATTCGGCAGAACCAATAAAAAATGCAATGCTTATAATTTTTTTGGAAAAAGGGTTTTCGCAAGCCCTTGCCGGCAGTCGTCAACCGAAGCCTGCCGGCTGCGTTATTGATGACAGTGTCTCACCAGGGGAATTGATGCATGCCGTTTTATAAACCCGCTTTTACCTTTTTGTTTGTTGTCCTGTTGTCTGCCTGCACGTCTGTTGAGGACTTTACCGGCAGAAAACCCATCGTCGATATGAAGAACGTCAGCCTGGCCCAGTACGACGCCGACATGGCGGAATGCGAAGCTTATGCCAACCAGGTTGAAGTGGGCCGCCAGACCGCCGTTGCTGCGGGTGCCGGCGCGGCTGCCGGCGCCGTGATTGGCGCCATCACCGGCGACGACGCCGGCGAAGGTGCCGGTGTCGGTGCCGTTGCCGGCACCCTGTCGGGTGCCGGTTCGGGGCTGGACGAGCGCCAGCGTGTCATTCGCAATTGCCTCATCGGGCGCGGCTACCGGGTCCTGAATTAGGGAGCCTGTCGGACTCAGGCTCCTACAGCTTGAAAACCTTTTCCGCAACGCCCTGGTAAAATAATTTTTTGTCGTGATCGCTCATTGTCATGGCGTCCAGGTCCCGCACTTCCTGCGGCACGAACTGGTAGGGATAGTCCATCGCATACATGACCCGGTCGACGCCCAGCACCTGTTGGGCGAACTTGATGGCCGGTTCCCAGGCCACGCCGCTATTGGTGATATAGACATTTTCCCGCAGGTAGTCACTGATTTTCTTCTGCGTCGGCTGCATGCTCTGGTAACGCTGGGCCTTGACGCTGGCGGCATGCATGTAGTCCAGGCGATACAGCCAGTAAGGCAGGGCTTCCCCCATATGCCCGACAATGATCCGCAGTTTGGGGAAACGGTCAAAAACACCGGCGGTCATGATGCGCAGCAGGTGCATCCCGGTTTCCACGCCAAAACCAAAGATGGCGCCATCCAGCCCGGCTTCCAGCATGGGGCCGATCATCCCCCTGGGCGGCGTGTTGGGGTGGATGTAGATTGGCATGTCCATGGCTTCAGCCGCCTCAAAAATAGCCCAGAACTTGGGATCGGAGAGATATTCCCCGTGGGTATGCGAGTTGTTGATGATGCCGCAGAAGCCCAGTTTGGCACAGCGCTCCAGTTCCTGGGCCGCCAGCTCCGGGGCCTGCGGTGCAATGGCGCACAGCGCACTGAAGCGATCCGGGTGTTTTTTGACGGCAGCCGCCACCTGATCATTGCTGCTGCGGGCCAGAGCGACGGCGGTATCCCGATCAAAGGCCTGCACCCCCGGCGACGTCAACGACAGTATCTGCCGGTCGATGCCAGTGGCATCCATGTCGGCCAGCCGTTCATCACCGAGGTCCACCAGTTTTGCCCGAATGGCGACGGCACGCGCTGCCTTCGAGGTCGAGTAGAAGCCCCACAGGCTGTCGAAGCCGGGGTCATTGCTGCCACGGTCATACAGGTCCTTGAACATCTTCAGCATTTCCGGGGGAGAAAAGGCTTCCTCCGTGGCAATGCGCTGATACTGGTCACTTCTGGGAATTACCGGAGACTCTGGCATGAAAAACTCCACTTCGCGTTGTCAGGCAGACTCTTGAGGCGGCCTGCCTGGAAAGGTCTGCGAGTATAGCCAAGCGCCCCCCGCAGGTAAACCGCAAAGCACTCCCGCAAAGTGCGGCTGACATCGGCGCGGCGTTGATTATTTGCCAGAGGTCGGCCATCATAGATGCCCGGTGATGCGGCCCTTTCCGGTTGCCTCCTCTTATTCAATCCAGGACCAGGCAAAAAATCATGACAGCAGCAGAAGCCAGAACCCAGACCAACCCGGAGTCTGTCTATCCGGCGTTGCAACTTTTCATAGCCGGCCAGTGGCTGGACAGGGGCCAGCGGAAAAGCGAGAGCGTGCTCAACCCGGCCACCGGTGAAGTGCTGGGGGAATTGCCCCACGCCAGCACAGCTGATCTGGACCAGGCACTGGCCGCTGCCGCAGCAGGCTTCCAGGTATGGCGCTCGAAGCTGCCGGAGGAGCGCAGTCTGATACTGCGCAAGGCCTGCGCCATCATGCGTTCCAGAGCGGAAGAAATGGCTCGCATTGCGACGCTGGAATCCGGCAAGGTCCTGGCTCAGACCCGCATCGAAGTGAACATGACCATCGAGGTCTTCGAATGGTATGCGGAGGAAGGCCGGCGTGCCTACGGCAGAGTGCTGGCCCAGCGCCAGGCCGGTTCCCGGATGCTGGTGGTCAAGGAACCGGTGGGGCCGGTGGCCGCCTTTACGCCCTGGAATTTTCCCCTTGGCAACCCCGCCCGCAAAATCGGCGCGGCACTGGGTGCCGGTTGCTCCTGCATCATCAAACCGGCGGAAGATACCCCGGCTTCGGCGCTGATGATTGCCAGAGCCCTGCAGGAAGCCGGTTTGCCGGATGGCGTGCTGTCGGTTGTCTATGGCATTCCTGCTGAAGTCTGCCCCTACCTGCTGGCGTCCAGGCTTATTCGAAAAATGAGCTTTACCGGCTCCATCCCGGTTGGCAAGCACTTACTGAAACTGGCCGCTGACAACATGATCAGGACCACCATGGAACTGGGTGGCCATGCGCCCGTGCTGGTATTCGAGGATGCCGACATTGAAAAAGTACTGGATATGGCCGTGCTGTCAAAATACCGCAATGGCGGCCAGGTCTGTGTCTCGCCGACCCGCTTCTTCGTGCATGAGTCGCTCTATGCACACTTTGTCGACGGTTTCAGTGCCCGCGTAGCCAACATAAAAACCGGCAATGGCCTTGTTGATGGCATCCACATGGGCCCCCTGATTCATGCCCGGCGCCGGGAGGCCGTGGCCGCGCTGGTGGACGATGCCGTCAGCCGGGGCGCCACCCTCAATAACGGCGGCAGCTTCCTTCCCGGACCCGGCTTTTTTTATGCCCCCACCGTCCTTTCCGATGTGCCTGACAATGCCCGCATCATGAGCGATGAGCCCTTCGGACCGGTGGCCGTCATCAATCCCTTCCACGACTTTGACGAGGTCATTGCGAAAGCCAACAGCCTGCCTTACGGTCTGGCTGCCTATGCCTTCACCGATTCCGCCAAACGTGTCAAACTGCTCGGCGAACGCCTGGAAGCCGGCATGATCGGCATCAACAGCTTTATGATTTCCGTTCCGGAGTCACCCTTTGGCGGCGTCAAGGAGAGCGGCCATGGCAGTGAAGAAGGCATTGAAGGGCTGGAAGCCTGTCTGATCACCAAGTTCATCAGCGAGGTTTGATATCGTTATTGGCGGCGGACGGCGCCTTGCATTCTAGCCCGCTGAGACACACCAAAGTCATTCAGAGGTTCCTTGACATGGCCAAACCCAAAAAGACTGCTGCAGATTTTCCTCCACAGGTACTCGATGCCTTCCATCAATACGTCCATGGCGGCCTCAGTCGCCGCGACTTTCTGGAACGGGCCAGCCAATTTGTGGTGGGCGGCATGACGGCAGCCGCACTGCTGGAGAGCCTGAGTCCCAATTACGCCCAGGCCCAGGACGTGGCGCCGGACGATGCCCGCATCGAGACCGAATACCTGATCTACCCCTCACCCCAGAACTGGCAGGGCTATCTGGCGAAACCCGCCAATGTCACCGGCCCCCTGCCGGCAGTGGTGGTCATCCATGAAAACCGCGGGCGCAACCCCTATATTGAAGACGTGACCCGGCGCCTGGCCATAGCGGGTTTCATGGCCATGGCGCCTGATGCATTGACTTCTTTTGGCGGCTGGCCCGGCAATGACGATGAAGGCCGCACCCTGCAGTCCCGGCTCGATGGCGCCGAAATGTTTACCAACTGGGTCGCTGCCTTCGATTACCTGAAATCACATCCCCAGAGTAATGGCAAGGTAGGTGCCGTGGGCTTCTGTTATGGTGGCGGCGTCGTCAACCAGATGGCGGCGGTGCTGCCGGATCTCGCCGCCGGCGTTCCTTATTATGGCAGGCAGGTGCCTGCCGCCAGGGTTGCGGCCATCGAGGCGCCACTGCTGATTCACAATGCCGGCCTCGACGCCGGCATCCTGGCCGGAGCCCCGGCCTTCGAAGCGGCACTCGATGCGGCCGGGAAGACTTATGACGCCTATGTCTATGCCGGCGTCAACCACGGCTTCCATAACAACAGCACGCCGCGATTTGACGAGGCGGCGGCGGAACTGTCATGGCAGCGTACCCTGGCATTTTTTGACAAATATCTGAGATAGGCACGAGGACAGTATTATGCAGTTTGTCGTTACCGCGATGGATTACACGGACGAGCAGGCAATAGAACGCAGACTACAGCAGCGGGAAGGCCATCTTGCCGGGGTGAAAAAAATGCTGGCAGACGGCTCTTTTCTGAGCGGCGGCGCCATTCTGGATGAGGACGGGAAAATGATCGGTTCAAGTCTGCACCTGGAATTCCCTGATCGCGCCACGCTGGAAGCACAGCTGCAACAAGACCCCTACTTCAGCGGAAAAGTCTGGCAGAGTATCGATATACGGCCGGTCAGGCTTGTCTCCAAATGAGGCTCAGGGAGCCTCGTCCAGACCGGAATCTTCGTCGGAGACCTCTTTCAGGCTGCCGTTGAGATAGTTGCGGATAATGGCTGCCACCAGGGATTGCAAAGGGACACCTTCCGCCAGGGCTCTGCTCTGAAGGTCAGCCATATCCCCGGCAGAGACCCGAATATTGATCCGGTTTTCCCGTTTGCCATTATTGTAGACAGGAAGATGTTTGGGGATTTCGCTGCCATCATACAATCTGCGAGGCTCGTAAGTACCTGCGGCAAAGCCCGGAAGGATGGCCTGCTTTGTCAATTCAATTTTTTTGCTCATACCCACATCACTGTCACTGCCAAAGTCCCGAAACCTGAGCAATCCCATCCGGAATTCAGGATGCACATTTGCCCGGTTTCCAAAGTCTGCACTACCTGCCCCTCAATTTACAGGGTTTTGCCAAGGCCTGTAAATTTCAATTATGCCATCTGCCCCGCTGGAAAACCTTGAGCCACTTCTCAGTTTTGCCAACCCGGGAGCTTCTCAGACCTTCCCCGCAGCCGGCTCATGCCGCGTCATGCCTGGCTTTCCCGGCTCTCGAATTTTTTGGTCTGTTCGGCACTGGCCTCAGTCTGGTATTTTTCTTTCCATTGCGGGTAAGGCATGCCATAGACCAATTCCCGGGCCTCTTCATAACCGAGCTCGATGTCCTGCTCCTGAGCCGCTGCCACATACCATTTGGAAAGACAGTTGCGACAGAAACCCGCCAGATTCATCAGCTCGATATTCTGTACATCTTTTCTTGAATCCAGATGTGCAAGCAGGCGCCTGAACACGGCAGCCTCAATTTCAGTTGTCTTTTTCATTTTTCCACGCTCCTATCCGCCTGCCTTGAGTGCCTTGTATCCCATTTTAACCAGTTCTGTCTGGAGACGATCCCGGTGATCGCCCTGAATTTCGATGACCCCCTCTTTTACCGTGCCCCCGCTGCCACAAACCTGTTTCAACCTTTTGGCCAGGTCAGCCAGGTCCTCTGTATTCAGCGGCAGGCCGCTGACCAGGGTCACACCCTTGCCCTTGCGGCCCTTGGTTTCTCTGGCAACCCTGACCCGGCCATCGCCCTTGATCAGGTTTGCTGCCAACTGCCGGCAACGGCAAGCGGCAAGCGCCTGGCCGCACTGTGTGCAGAGCCGACCGCCATCTGTACTGAAAACCGGGCGTGTTGCTTTCATGTCATACCGGATTATCGGAAGCAAGCTGCCGAAAGAGGTAAAAAAATAAAATTCCTGTATACTGCACAGCAGACTCATGATAGCAGAGTCACCCTGGGCGGACTATGAACAAGCTGGTCAATTTTGTAGCCTGGCCTGCGCTGGCTGGTTTGGTATTTGCGCTGGTGCTGCTGAAGCTGCCTGTTCTGGCGGAATTTTTCCCTGCGCTGGGGTTTTATGTCGGCAACCCGAATGCAGCCGGCCCGGTCCCGGCTCCCCAGCTCGTCAGCTTCAGCGATGCCATCAGGAAAGCCGCCCCGGCGGTCGTCAGCATCAACTCCCAGCAGGTGCTCGCCCGCAAGGAGTTTGAAAGTTCCCAGTTGACCATTTACGGCGATATCCTCGACGAAAACAGCCTGGGGTCCGGCGTTATCATCAGCCCTGACGGCTATATCATTACCAGCTATCACATCTTCTTCCGGCCCGGCGTCGAGACCTTTCTTGAGAACAGCATCATCACGCTCAGTGACGGCCGCAACCTGGAAGCACGTGTCGTCAAGCTGGATGAGAAGAATGACCTGGCCCTGCTCAAGGTCGATGCCGAGAATCTGACGGCCATGAGCATCAGTTCACCCGAAGGACAGGCTGTAGGCGATATCGTGCTGGCCATCGGCAACCCAAGAAATATCGGGCAATCGGTTTCCCTGGGGATCATCAGTGCCCTGTTGCCCAAGGATGACAGTTATGTGATTCAGACCGATGCCGCGATCAATCCCGGCAATTCCGGCGGTGCCCTGGTAGACATCGATGGCAATCTGATCGGCATCAATTCCACCATCATTTCCCAGTCGGGAGGATCGGAGGGAATAGGTTTCGCCACCCCGGCAGAAAAAGCAGTCAACCTGATGGAAACCTATATTACCGAGGGTCCCAGTGGCTACCTTGGGGTGGATTCAAACAAGGTCATCAGTCTGCAGGAAGGCCAGCGCATCTATGGCGCGCAGGTGCAGGGCATTCTCATCAGCAAGGTAACCGCCAACAGCCCTGCTGACAAGGCCGGCATACGCCCTGGCGACATCATGACCGGCGTCAACGACAGGAAATTTGCCGGCACCTATAACGACGCAGTCAAAGCCGTTGAATTCATCAGCAGTTATGAACCCGGCGACACAGTCCTCGTAGAGATTTTCCGCAACGGAGAACGGCTGGAAATTCCCGCCATCCTGGGCGTGGGGGAGCCGGCCATTTCTGTCTATCCGATACGTCCGGAAGATGCCGGGGATCCGGTGGCTCCCAGGGTGATCAATTAGGAAATTTCTCCGGATCCCGGTACTCGGCGGAGCGGGCGTGGGCAGTCAAGCCCTCGGCACGCGCCAGTATGGATGCCGTCTCTGACAGGCTTCTGGCAGCTTCGGCGCTGCAGTTGATGATGGATGAACGTTTCTGAAAGTCGTAGACCCCCAGGGCTGAAGAGAACCTGGCGGTTCCCGAGGTGGGCAGAACATGGCTCGGACCGGCACAGTAATCCCCCAGCGCTTCCGAGGTATAAGGCCCCAGGAAGATGGCCCCGGCATGACGAATACCGGCCAGCAGGATCCCGGGCTCTGCAACTGAAAGTTCCAGATGTTCTGGCGCAATGTCATTGCAAAGCTCTACGGCCTGCTCGAGATCCCTGACCTGAACAAGCAGGCCCCTTTTTTCCAGCGACTCCCGGATAATGGTTTTGCGCTCCATCCCTGGCAGCAGCCGGTTGATGCTGTCTTCCACCGCCTGCAGAAACCCGGCATCCGGACTGATCAGTATCGACTGGGCATCCTCATCGTGCTCCGCCTGGGAAAACAGATCCATGGCAATCCAGTCCGGGTCGGTCCCGCCATCACAGATCACCAGAATTTCCGAGGGGCCAGCCACCATATCGATGCCCACCTGGCCAAACACGGCCTTCTTCGCCGTGGCCACGTAAATATTTCCAGGGCCGACTATCTTGTCTACTTTCGGAATACTTTCAGTGCCATAGGCCAGCGCTGCAATCGCCTGGGCGCCACCTATCGTAAAAACCCTGTCCACCTTCGCCAGAGCCAGGGCGGCCATCACCAGTTCGTTGATGGCACCCCCGGGGGTCGGCAGTGTGGCAATTATTTCCCCGACACCGGCAACCCGGGCCGGAATGGCATCCATCAGTACCGTTGATGGATAGGAGGCCTTGCCCCCGGGGACATAGATGCCTACCCTGTCGATGGGACTCACCTGCTGCCCATACACAGAGCCGTCGGGATCCGTGTACTGCCAGGAACCCTGCTTCTGCCTTTCATGGTAACGCTGGATTCGCTCAGCCGCCCGCGTCAAAGCCTGCCGTTGCAGCGGAGCCAGATTTTTCAGGCTGTTCTGGAGCCGGGCCGGATCTATTTCCAGCGCGGACATGCTCTGCACATTCACAGCATCAAATTTATTCGTCCATTCCACTACTGCCAGGTCGCCCCGTGCCTGGACATCGGCAATGATGTTTTTAACAGATTTTTGTACAGCTTCGTCAGACAGGGTGTCCCACGCCAGTATTTTTTTCAGGCTGGCATCGAAGTCAACGGAATTTGCATTCAATTTTCTGATACTGATGGGCATGATTAATTGCTACCTTGATTTTCCCGGGTCACTGCCTCTGCAAGCCGCCGCAACAGTGACTGGACCATGTCATGCTTTATTTTCATCGCCGCCTTGTTGACGATCACCCGGGTACTGATGTCCGCAATGAAATCAACCGGCTCCAGACCATTGGCTCTGAGCGTGTTGCCGGTATCGACGATATCCACGATACAATCGGCAAGGCCCATGATGGGAGCCAGTTCAAGCGCACCATTGAGTTTGATGATTTCTACCTGACGCCCCTGTTCTGAAAAATATTTTTTGGCAATATTGACAAATTTACTGGCAACTCTAAGCCGCTTCGGCGCTGCCGTACGATTGACCGGCGCCGCCGTCATCATCCGGCATTTTGCCAATTTCAAATCCAATGGTTCGTAATAGCCCTGGGAACCATTTTCCATAATGATATCTTTTCCGGTTATACCAATATCC
>JAVVEZ010000045.1:0-27732 GCA_032250895.1 Pseudomonadales bacterium
GCCCCGTCGGGCGACGGCTGGATTTTCTGATGCAGGAGCTCAATCGGGAAGCCAACACGCTTGGCTCCAAGGCCATTGTCACAGACACCACCCTCGGCGCCGTGGAGCTCAAGGTTCTTATTGAGCAAATGCGCGAGCAGATCCAGAATATTGAATAACCCGGCTGCCGGGCTCGGGCAAATCCAGCAACAACGACAGACAGTAATCGTTGCAGATACTCAGATAACTGAGCATGATCATTTCAATGATCAGGTCACCGTGATGCCGGGTCTGGGGATCTATTTCCATACCACTGGCGACCAGCTCCAGCAGGTGCTTGATATGCTCGCAACAATCCTGAAAGAGCTCGATCAGGTTCAGCAATACCGCCTCGGCGATGTTGTCCACTTTTGCCAGAATGACTTCCAGTTGCCGGGTAAAGCGGACGATTTCATCCAGGCCCAACTGGCCTGCCGAATTTTCAAGTGCCGTGGCCGTCACGACTATGGATCTGAGAACCTGTCTTTCGTTCCTCTGTTCCTCCAGTTCCAGTCTCAACAGGCCCATTTCCATTTCATGAAGCAGGCCACGACTGTCAACCAAAAAACTTTTTATACCTTCTGATACTCTGTTCATTTAGAACCTCGGTTCAACGTGTCCCCCTGAATTGCACTTATCGGAATCTGTGACGACCTGAAACTTTTCAAGGCCAAAACCTGCAACTGGATTCACGCCACCATAATCTATAAGCCTTCCTGAAAAAAAAATCAGCGGGCATTTCCAGAAGGGGTCAGCGAAGTATTATTTTGGGGTAGGAATATTCCTACAGGGAGCCTTCCATCGAAACAGAACACGCAGCAGGGTTTTTGCTAGTTCTCAGGAGTCCGGCAGACTCCTCAGGATTCGATCAAACCCTGCCTGATGGCATAACGGACCAGTTCACTCAGGGAGTCAAGATTCATTTTCTGCATCAGGCGGAACTTATGGGTACTGACCGTCTTCGCGGAAATACCCAGTTCCCCGGCAATTTCATTGACACCGCGCCCCTTCGCCAGCAGCAGGAAGATCTGAAATTCACGCTCGGTCAGGAGCTTGTGCTCCTCACCCCCGGCGCTCGCACCATTGTTGAAAACCAGCAGTGAGGCTATCCGGGGTTCAATATAATGGCCACCGCCGGCACACTCGCGAATGGCAGCGAGCAGCATGGCGGGATCGCTGTCCTTGGTCAGGTAACCACTTGCACCCGCCTTGATCGCACGTGCGGCAATCTGACTTTCACTGTGCATGGACAGTATCAGCACCGGCAGGCGGGCAGACCTGGCACGAATGCGCTTGATCAGCTCCACCCCACTGGGCCCGGGCATGCTCATGTCGGTCAGCACCAGATCGATGCCGCCCTTGCGCAGTCGCTCCAGCAGTTCCCAGCCATCGGCAGCCTCGGCCCGCACCTTGATATCCTCGGCCAGAGAGATCACGCGGGACAGACCCTGGCGCACAATGGCGTGGTCATCGGCAATGAGAATATTGATCACTTCCTGCTCCTGCTCATTTGTTCTTCTTGTTCTTCTTGTTCTTCCGAAGACAACATCATTCCATGCAGGGAGGAACACACACCCTTGCAATGTATCCTGGGGCAGTCTTTGGGTTTGCAGCGATGAACGTCCTTGTCAAACGGTTCCATGCAGAAGAGTCATTCCAAGGGCAAGGTCAGGTGCAAGCTTGTACCAAGCCCGGCTTCGCTGTCAATCCTGGTTTCACCTCCAAACATCTTGGCGCGCTCACGGATGCCCATCAGACCGAAGGTCTGCTTCTGCCGAACCTGCCGGGGATCGAAACCAACGCCATCATCCCGGATGGAGATGAGCAGTCTGCCGGCCTCTTGCCGCATCGTGACATAGACGTGGCTGGCATTCGCATGCCGCGCAATATTGGTCAGGGATTCCTGCAGAATCCGGAAGACGGCCGTTGCACGCAGGTCGTCAATCTTCAGTTCCTCGCTGGGGACATCCAGGTAACACTGCACATCCGTTCTCTCCTTGAAACCCATCAACAGCCACTCCGTGGCAGAAACCAGGCCCATGTCCAGCGCTGCCGGACGCAGGCTGGCCGCGACATTGCGAACCACCTTGATCGTCCCATCGATGGTGTCTTTCATCCGCGTGACATAGTGTTCCAGTTCCGGCATGGCCTTGCCGAAACGCATTTGTATCATGGCGGTATCCATGCGCATGGCCGTGAGTTGCTGACCCAGCTCGTCATGGATTTCGCGCGCAATCCGGGACCGCTCTTCTTCGCGGATCTTCTCGTGATGGGCCACCAGATCCCGAAGCTTTTGCTGGGAGCGTCGCAACTCCCGTTCCTGGCGTTTGATTTCAGTGATGTCCTGTGTTGTACCAAAGGCACGCAGCAGGCTGCCGTCCGGCGCAAACTCGAGATCGGCCCGTTCCCGTACCCACTTGATGGCGCCATTCACCAGAATACGATGTTCAATGTCATAGGCCGAGCCCGCCAGGGCAGCGCGCCAGTGCCGGTTGAGCCGGTCATGATCATCGGGATGGGTATGCTCCCGGAAGACTCTGTAGCTGACCGGACTGCCTGTGGGCACGCCAAAAATCCGGTAGCATTCATCCGACCATTCCATGTCTTCTTTCAAAACGCTCAGCGTCCAACTTCCCAGATGCGCCTGGGCCTGGGCATCGGCCAGGCTGGCTTCGCGTTCGCGCAAGGCCAGTTCGGCGCGGCGGGCGCTGGTAATATCCTGGTTGATGACGATCACACCTTCAGAGAGTCCTTCACTGTTGAAGATCGGAACTGCCGAGTTGAGAATGGTTTTGAGGCTGCCGTCAAAACAAAGGATATCGATGACTTCATTCCCTGAGGCTTCCCCCTTTTCGACGGCACGAGTCAAGGCCCATTCCTCCTTTTTTATCTTTTCTCCACTGTCCGCCCACCAGCCTTCACAGAAATCCGCGTTGTCCAGCACGCCCCAGTCAGCCCCCCCCCAAATTTTCTGGCTCTCCGGATTCCTGTAGATAATGTTGCCTGCAGGATCGGCCAGCCAGATGCCAACCGGCAGGTTTTCCAGCATCAGGCGCATGGTTGCTTCACTGCGGCGTAGCTGTTCCCCCGCGCCAACGGGCAGATTTTCCAGAATCTGCTGGATTGCCGTCTCGCTCTGTCGCAACAGACTCTCCTGCGCCTTTTGCTCACTGGCATCGAACACAGTAAGAATCTGACCACTGATGCGTCCGGCACCATCGCGCAAAACGGCCATGTCGGCCAGTACCGGAAATTCATGTCCGTCTCTGTGCAGGTGCCGCGACTCAAAACGCAAATGACCTGTTTCGGCCGTTGCCAGGGACATTTTCCTTTTCACCTCGGCACACTGGTCCGGCGCAATCAGCTCATCGAGGGCGCAATGTTTCAATTCATCCCGGCTGTAACCATGCATCCGGGCGAAAGCCGGATTCATCAATTCGATGCTCTTGCCATCAGCCTTCATCGCAATCACCCCCAGGCTCGTGTGGCGGAAAACCTGTTCCCAACTGCCAAATGCCGTCTGAGCCCGACGCTTTTCTTCCAGTAGCGTCAGGACCTGGCAGGCAAGACCGACAGCGGTGCCCACACCCAATACCCATAGCGCACCCGGAATACCCCGCCATGCCATGGCGCCTGCGGTGGCAAGCACGAGCAGCATGCCGGCCAGCCACAGACTATTGACGCAGCCCGTGATCACAACCGGCTCGTTTAAATTGCCCGACAAAGAGGATTTGAATGAATCCATGACTTTATTATTGCTATGCTCTTGTTGTTATACTCTGCGCGCCCGAAGCAGAGACAAGCTTACTACTTCCGGCGCCTGACAAGAAACCTAAACCAGCGAGTCATCAGCGCATGTCACAAGGAACCCTGTATCTCATCTCCGCCCCTTCCGGCGCGGGTAAAACCAGCCTGGTGAAAGCACTGGTACAGGATGCCGATCGTCAGGGCCTGCGGCTGGGCGTCTCCATCTCCCATACCACCCGGCCCATCCGCCCGGGAGAGGAAGATGGCGTGAACTATCATTTTGTCAGCCTTGACACCTTTCGTGATATGCAAGGACTTCAGGCATTCCTGGAGAGCGCCGAAGTTTTCGGTAATTATTACGGTACGTCGAGAGCCTGGGTTGAGACACGCCTTGCCGATGGCTGGGATGTGATTCTGGAAATCGACTGGCAGGGGGCTGCCCAGATCAAGACGCTGATGCCGGATGCCGTGAGTATTTTCATCCTGCCTCCATCCCTGCAAACCCTGCGGGACCGGCTGACCCGGCGCGGCCAGGATGGTCCTCAGGTCATCGAGGGCCGCATGGCGAAGGCGGTCAATGAGATATCCCATTACACTCAGGCGGACTACCTGGTCATCAATGACAACTTTGATATTGCGCTGAAAGACCTGCAGGCCATCCTGCGTTCGGCACGCCTGACGCTGAATCATCAGGCACAACGATATCGGACCCTGCTGCATGAGCTTCTAAACAGCCCTTGATTCAGCTATAATCACCGCCCCTTTCGGCGCGGGCAATGCCCGTGCCGAAAATTTTCGAATAGTTCCTGACCTGTTAAGGTGTGTTTATGGCCCGTATCACCGTTGAAGATTGCCTGGATCATGTTGAAAACCGCTTTGAGCTGGTGATGGTATCCAGCAAGCGCGCGCGTCAATTACAGACCGGAGGCCGATCGGCGCTGGTCCCTGAAGATAATGACAAACCCACGGTCATTGCCCTGCGTGAAATAGCTGCGGGTCTTGTAGGTCCTTCCATTTTGAATGATACTGGGTCCGAAATCCGGCGGCAGTCGCTGGAAGCACTACAGGCTTCGGCCGAGCAGGACATGGACATCGCAGAAGTCATGAACGCTGAATTCATTGCCGACGACAGTGATCTTTCCGGCCTGTCCGAGGTAGCCGCCGAAGGCGAAGAGCAGGATAACGAGGAGGAATAGACTCCAGATTCACATGGAGTCGCAAGATGCAAACTATCGACTCTCTGGCAACAAATCTGTCCACCTATCTCGAAGCACCTCAGGTCGAGCTGATTCGCCGGGCCTATTATTACGCCGAGCAGGCGCATGATGGCCAGTTCAGGATGTCGGGTGACCCCTATGTCACCCACCCCCTGGAAGTCGCCGACATTCTTTTTGAGATGCACATGGATCATCAAAGCCTGATGGCGGCGATGCTCCATGATGTCATCGAAGATACCGGCATTACCAAACTTGCCATCAAATCCCAGTTCGGGGAAACCGTTGCCAATCTGGTGGACGGGGTCAGCAAACTGAACAAGATGGATTTCACCACCCACGCCGAAGCGCAGGCCGAAAACTTCCAGAAAATGGCACTGGCCATGGCCAAGGACATCCGGGTCATTCTGGTCAAGCTGGCGGACCGCATGCACAACATGCGAACCCTGGATGCCCTCAGTGCCGACAAGCGTCGTCGCATAGCCCGGGAAACCCTGGATATCTATGCCCCGATTGCCAACCGTCTGGGGATGAACAGCATCCGCGTGGAATTTGAAGAACGCGGCTTTGCCACCCTGTACCCCATGCGGGCACGGCGAATAGACGCCGCCGTCAAAAATGTACGCGGCAACCGCAAGGAAATTGTCAGTCAGGTGCAGACTGCGCTGGTATCCCTGCTGGCCCGGGAAGAGCTGCCGGGCAGGGTCATCGGCAGAGAGAAGCACCTCTATGGCATTTACACCAAAATGCGCCTGAAAAGAAAATCCTTTCGCGAAATTACGGATGTTTTTGCCTTCCGGATCGTCACCACGGAAGTCGATACCTGCTACCGTATCCTCGGCGCCGTTCACAGCCTCTATAAACCGGTTCCGGGCCGCTTCAAGGATTACATCGCCATCCCCAAAGTCAATGGCTACCAGTCCCTGCATACCACGCTCTTCGGCATCCATGGTGTGCCCATCGAGATCCAGATCCGTACCGAGGAAATGGAGGCCATGGCCAACAACGGCATTGCCGCGCACTGGCTCTACAAGTCTTCGGACGACGGCTCCAACCAGAGCCATATCCGGGCCCGGCAATGGGTCAAGGGCCTTCTGGAAATGCAGAAGCAGGCCGGCAACTCCCTGGAATTCATCGAACATGTCAAAACCGATCTGTTTCCCGATGAAATCTATGTCTTCACCCCCAAAGGCACCATTCTGGAACTGCCGGCCGGCTCCACACCGGTGGATTTCGCCTACGCCGTACATACGGATGTCGGGAATTCCTGCGTGGCCTGCCGCATCAACCGGCGCCTGGCGCCTTTGAGTGAGCCCTTGCAAAGTGGCCAAACGATCGAAATCATTGCTTCGGGCAACCAGCCCAACCCGGCCTGGCTGGGCTTTGTCGTCACCGGCAAGGCTCGCAGCAATATCCGCCACTTCCTGAAGAACCAGCGCCGCTCGGAAGCGATTACCCTGGGGCGGCGCCTGCTGAACAAGACCCTCAACAGTTTTGGCCACCATCTCTCCAATATCCCGAAAGAACAGGTTGGGGGTTTGCTCGAACAAACCAATTTCGAGGTTCTTGACGACCTGCTGGAAGATATCGGCCTCGGCAACCGCATGGCCTACATCGTGGCGCGCCGTCTGATCCCGGGCGAAGACGGGGAAGAACCCAGCAAAGAGCACGATCTGCCGCTGACCATCCGTGGCGCCGAGGGCATGGTGATGAACTTTGCCAAATGCTGTCATCCCATCCCCGGAGATCTCATCGTCGGCCATGTCAGCTCGGGCAAGGGCATGAGTGTGCATATGGAAAACTGCAAGAATGTGGCTGAAATACGCAATGATCCCAGAAAGTATATCGCCCTGCGCTGGGACCCCGGGGTCGACGGCGAGTTCACGGTTGAATTGCGTGTAGAACTGGAAAACCAGCGTGGGATCATTGCCACCCTGGCAAATGCCATTACCAGCTCCGAGGCCAACATAGAAAAAATCAGTACGGTCGACCGGGATGCAAAATTGAGCATCGTGAATCTGACCCTGGCAGTGCGCAACCGCATTCATCTGGCCCGGGTCATGAAGCGGGTCCGGGTCATCAAGTCGGTTTCCAAGGTGACCCGCAACAGAAACTGAGCCTCTGGCGCGGTCCTGTCAGGCGCTGCGCTTGAGCCTGCTATTTCGTGGACTTTTCTGAATCTGCCGGGAAGCGCATGAAGCGAGTAACTTCCTGGCATCTGCCGCCGGCACGCCCCTGCTGTAAATAAAGCCCTGAATCACCGGACACTGCAATTTCTGCAGGTAGCGTAGCTGGTAATCCTTTTCAACACCCTCTGCCACCATGTCCAGCTTCAGTCCCTTGGCCATCTGAATGATGGCTTCGATAATCGAATGATCGGTATCTTCGGTAATATTGGCGACAAAACTTTTGTCAATTTTCAAGCGGTTGATGGGCAGCTTCTGCAACAGGCTAAGTGATGAATAGCCTGTTCCAAAATCATCGATGGCAACATGAACGCCAACATTATGCAGCTGTTTCAATTTCACGATGATGTTATCGATGTCATTGATCAACGAGCTTTCCGTTATTTCTATTTCCAGTGATTCACCCGGAAAATCATATTTTTTCAAAGCAAAAATAATTCGTTCCACAAAGTCCTTTTGTTCAATCTGCCGTGCAGAAAAATTAATGGCCAGTTTGCCAACATCAATTCCTGCTTCACGCCAATTGGACATTTCCTCCAATGCGGAATGCAGTACCCACCCGCCGAGTTCGACGATAAGCCCGGACTCTTCGGCAATCGAAAGAAAGTAGGCAGGCGACAACAAGCCCTGTTCAGGATGATTCCAGCGCAGCAAGGCTTCCACTCCCGTAATTTCCCCGTTGACCGAACTGACCTGCGGCTGATAAAAAACTTCAAACTGATTTTCCTTGATCCCGCGCCTGATATCATTTTCCATATTGAGCAGGTGTTCCTGTCGAATGCTCATATCATCTTCATAAAGTTTGTAGCCATTTTTTCCCTCCCCCTTGGTGTGATACATGGCGATATCAGAGTTCTTGATCAGCGCCTCTGCGCTGTCGCCATCGTGGGGGAACATGGAAATACCCAGGCTGGCGGTAACAAACAACTCGTGATTATCCACTTTGAAGGGAGCCTTGACGGAGCTGATGATCTTGGCGGCAACTTTCTGTGCCACCAGTTCCGATTCGACTCCCGGCAAAAGGACGATAAACTCGTCCCCTCCCAGCCGGGCCAGGGTATCCCCTTCCCGCAAACTGGCCTTGAGTCTTGCCGCAACGCCCTGCAACAATTTGTCACCGACGGCATGACCCAGTGTATCGTTGACAACCTTGAAGCGGTCGAGATCAACAAACATCACCGCCAACTTGCTTTTTTTGCGCTTGGCATTACTGATGGCAATACTGAGCCGGTCCAGGAAAAGCACCCGATTGGGAAGTCCCGTAAGAAGATCATGAAAGGCCTGATAGTGAATGAGCCGTTCTGATTCAAGCCGGAGGGTAATATCCCGTGCCACAACATACGTGCCGGAAAATCCTTTATCTGGATCTCCGGATGCTTCCGGCCATTCCTCATCCTCATAGACACCAAGAGCATTCAGCTCGATAGCGAGTCTTTTTGTGTCATTTTGCCGGGAGTCAGCCGAGGCTTTACGATTCAGAAATATTTCCGCAGCACGCATCGCCGGCTCTTCGGAGCTGCGCTCACTAAAGCAGTATTCAGCTTTTTCCAAACAGTCTGGAGCCACTATTTCAGAATAATGCATACCGATAATTTGATCTTTTTTATAGCCAAGCAGATCTTCAGCCCGATCATTCACGAAGGCAAAAAAACCCTTCCTGTCTACAATAAAAATCATGTCTGGCGAGCTTTCTATCATGAATCGATGCAGTTTTTCGGAACGCTCCAACTGCTTCCTCAACCTGGAAAAATCATTTTCCAGCTCACGTTTTCGCAAAGCGTTCGTGATCGTGTGCAACAGAACATCAAATTCATAGGGTTTTTGAACATAGTCATATGCCCCCAATATAAAAGCCTTGCTGACCCAGTCGAAAGAAGTTTCACCGCTGATGGCAATGACGCTGCTGTCAATATTGTTGCTATTGATGAACTCCATCACTTCATGCCCACTGATATCGGGCATGTTGAGATCCAGCAGGACAAGATCGTGGGCATCCTTTTGTAAAAGCTGGATCGCCTCCTCTCCGCCACTTGCTGTCATGACCGTATAGCCGGCGGCAGCAAGAAGAGCCCGGCAGCTTTTCAACAGTTGTGGCTCGTCATCAACCAACAGTATTTTTTGTTTTTTTGTCATTTCTTTGCTTCTCGACTGTAGAACTTTCTGAAGAACGCTCTACTGGTAACAAAATTGAAAAAATTGTTCCATTTTTATTACTTCGGCAACTGACGAAGCCGTCCATTCTTTCAACCAGAGACTTTACGATTGCCAAACCGGATCCGGAATGACTTTTGTCTTTGGTACTTCTGCCGGGCAAAAAAAGTCCGTCCAGAATTTCTTTTTCAATGCCCGGACCATCATCACTGATGATGATTTCAACAAACTGCCTTGCATTCATGAAGATCTGGCCATGCGTCTGTATGGATACTCTACCTTCGTCCTGTATGGCTTCCGCTGCATTTTTTATTAAATTGGTAAGGATCTGCTTCAACGCATTTTCATCTCCGGAAACGTCAGCAAGCGACCCATCCAGATCAAGCGACAGGTTCATATCGCGACTCGCAAACAGGGATGATGAAAAAACCCTTGCCAGATTCTTTACCACCTGATTGACATCCACAGTGCTTGCTTGATACGACTGACTGTCATCATTTTTCAGTCTGCCCAGAATCCGTCCCACCCTGTCAATTTCGGTTTTGATAATATTTATTTCTTCGACAAGTTCACCTTGTCCACCTTGTTTCATGGCCAACAGATGGAGGTAATTCTTGATGATGCTGAGGGGATTGTTCACCTCATGAATGACTTCCCGGATTTTCTGCTCATGTTGCAAGTCGGGTCCCGATCGGTCCAGGCCGGCGTCCAGCCGGAGAAAAGCCACGATCCTGTCAGCCAGCAATTTTCTAACCCGGGTCTGCCGGCTGTGGGATCGATACTGACTCCGGTTGAGGCCCAGGACCAAAACAGCCACTACCCGGCCCTGGTCCAGCAGGGGTTCACAGAGCAGGCCATTGCTTTTCAGCAAGGAGGCAAGCTGCCCGTCGACTACCGTTGACATATCCTGATTATCAAATGAATTCTGACTTGAGGCACACACCCAGGCGGAGGCAACCAGGCCTCTTCCCGGCTGGCAACTTATCTTCAGTTCCTTGCTTTTATCCGCCGCCAGCGAGCCTGTCAGAACCGACAGGGTCTTGTCTTTTCCCGGGACAAGAATGGCATAGCTGGCAAGACCAAGGGTTTGTATCAGTACCTGCCTGACAGCCTGATCGAGCTCCCTTATCGTGGCAGGCGCAGAAAACTCTTTCGCGAGGCTGTTGCAGAAATTGATATCCTTGACCTCTTCCGCAAGCCTCCTGAGCAGCTCTTCATCTTCAGGGCTGAAACCCTGGGCAGATTTTTTCTGGCGCAGCGGAAAGCGTTTTTCCCGGGGGAATTGCAAATTCAGCCAGGCACTGTGCTCCGTCAATGCCGCCAGGGCCTGCTCATGTATTTTCATCAGACGTTTTTTGTTGATCTGCAAAAGCTCTGCCCCTGCCTCAACGACAGCATCATCAAGGACCGGCAGTCCGGCCATGGCATTTGCCAGCCAGACAAGCCTTACCAGTCCTGAGGCATCCAGAATTCGTGTCAAGGGCTCCTGATGGTAGCGCAGAGCATCGCAGACAAAGGCGTCCAGGCCCCAACGCTCAAGCAAGACCGCGCCAAGCTCCGGGTGACTTGCACCAAAAATCTGTTTTTCCTGCCGCACGAGATGATCATCATCCGTAGCGTCTTCGTGAAGTGCAAGATATTGCTCGTGGAAAAGACTTTCCAGCATCAACTCGCCAATATTGGCAAACAGGCCACTGAACCCGGCCTGCTCGATGCCCACGGTATGGCTCCACTCTGCCAGTCGAACGCTGATGGCGGCTGTCAGAAAGCTGTAACGCCACTGCAACTTCAGAAAATTCAAGCGCACACTGCTGATATCCGTAAAGGAACAGGCAAGGGCAGCGGCAATGGCGAGGCCGTTGATATTGTCACTGGAAACAGTGCTGCGGATGCCGGCGGCACTGAGCATGGGTGTTTTCCCGGGATCCGGGGCGCTCAGCAAGAGCCTGGACCAAAGTACAGCGTCATTTGTCAGCAGCGAGACCACATCGGGGCTGCGCTCAACATCATCATCCACAGCCTGACCCTGACCATTACGGAAACAGCCGGCAAGCGTATGGGGAAGCGCCGGCACAAGGGCAAGCTGAAACCTGTCCAGCAGAATCAAGGCTTGTTCGGGCATAGCCTGATCATCCGCTCTGACGCCGGCTCGCTGCGAGCCGGCGGTCTGTTGATTTCTGATTCGGCAATGCCGTTGTGCTTGCAAATCTTCAATGCTTATCTCGCTCGAAAACGACCGTTTATTCTATAGTATGACTATTATCCCGTCACTCATGTTTTGCTGCCAGCTCCTGGAGCCGGCCCATCCATGACGATCCGTACCTGTTATACTCGGCAAAACCCTGATTAGCTTGAATAAGCCCCCCTTAAGGATGTGCCGACCCCGATGCTCGAATTGCTGCTTTTCCCTGCCGGAATCGGCATGTTCCTGTTCTCCCTGCAACTGCTCGAAACGGCCATCGGCAACCTGTATTCCGATCATCTCAAGCTCTGGTTGCAGAATTTTACCGGCACCCCCATGCGGGGTATTTGCCTGGGTATATTCATAACGGCCATCCTCCAGAGCAGTTCACTCGTGGGCCTGATGACTCTGGCCTTCGTCGGTGCTGGCGCCATTGAATTAAAGAATGCCATCGGTATTATTCTGGGCAGCAATCTTGGTACGACGCTCACCGGCTGGATAGTGACCCTTGTCGGCTTCAAGCTGGACCTGAGCAGCCTCTTCGCGCCCATCATGGGTCTGAGCGCCATGGGCCTGGTCCTGATCAGGGCAGAGACGCCACGTCATTATGCCTTCCAGCTCATCTTTGCTTTTGGCATTTTGCTGATGAGTCTGTCCTGGATGAATGACGGGGTCATCTCCATCGTGGACCAGGTCGATGTCGCCTTGCTCCGCTCACTGCCGCTGCTCGTCTACTTCCTGACGGGTATTGTACTGACCGCTCTGATCCAGTCCAGCTCTGCCACGATGATGATAACCCTGAGCGCCATGAACGCAGGTCTTATCGATCTCACGTTTGCCTCCGCGCTGGTTATCGGTGCCAACCTGGGTACGACCAGCACCATCATCATCGGCGCCCTGCAGGGGCCTGCCGTCAAAAAGCAGCTTGCCCTGGTTCATGTTCTGTTCAACCTGATTGTCAGCTTGCTTGCCTTTCTGGCGCTGCCACTCCTGATTCTGCTGGTGAACCGGGTTTTCCGGATCGACGATCCCCTGTTTGAGCTGGTGGCTGTGTACAGCAGTATCAATCTCTTTGGCATCCTGCTCTTTTTTCCTTTTATTCAAAAACTGCGCCGTTTTGTGACCCGGCGTTTCCCGGAGCCGGAAGCCCAGTTGCTGTTTATCGAGAAAGTCTCCATCGACGTGCCCGATGCCTCCTTCAGCGCCCTGGAACAGGATACCGCCAACCTGATGCGGGCCAGTGTTCAGCTCAACGGCTGGCGGCTGGGCCTGCTTCCGGAAACCCTGTATGAACGCCGTTTGCTGCTGTCGGACTCGGTGGAAAAAGGTTATATCCGCTTGAAGGACCAGGAAAACAAAATGACCGACTACATCCTGGATTTGCAGCGCCAGCCACTTTCCATGGCACAGTCCGTTCGAGCCCAGCAGCTGCTGGTATGCATTCGCGATACCTTGTTTGCAACCAAGGCGGTCAAGGATATCCACAGCAATATCAAGACCTTTCAGCTCTCGTCCAACAAACAGAATGCCTCGATACCGACTGCGCTGCTGAGCAGCACGGAAGTCTTCTACCGCGAACTGTTGCAGGCACTGATGGAGCCCTCAGCCTTCTCCGTGGAGCTCCTGGGGCAAATGCTGGGCCGGATCAAGAAAGCTCATACGGAACTCAATTCCTTTATTTATGAATTGATTGACAACAAGGTTCTGGAAAAGGACAAGGCCTCCACGGCTCTTAACATCAACCGGGAAATGCTGCTGTCCGGGCACTCCCTGATCAATGCCCTGGAACATTTCCTGCTGCCCGGAGACGAGGCGCGAACCGTTTCTGAGTTGCTGAACCTGCGGAGCTAAGGAGCCCAAAGCTCTTTTTACTCTGTCCGGCAAGCACGCTATTATTGACGAGCCTGTACATCAATGAACCCGCCATTCAGATCATGACCCCGACTGATGCCAACCCCGGCCCCACGCAAGCAGTGCCTGATCTCCAGGCTCTGCCGCTCACCCAGCTGCAGGGTGTCGGTCCGGCGCTTGCGGAGAAACTCGCCAACATCCATGTCCACAGCGTCCTGGATCTGCTCTTTCATCTTCCCCTGCGCTATCAGGACCGGACCCGGCTGACGCCGATCGCCGCCCTCCGCCACGGTGACGAAGTGGTCATCGAGGGCCAGATTGTCGGCAGCGCCATCGTCTTTGGCAAGCGCCGCAGTCTCTTGTGCAAAATGCAGGACGCCTCCGGTCATACCAGCCTGCGTTTTTACCATTTCTCGGCGGCCCAGAAAAACAGCCTGGCCAGCGGCCAGCGCATCCGCTGCTATGGTGAGGTTCGGCGCGGCCAGAGTGGCTATGAAATCTACCATCCCGAATACCAGATCCTGCAGCAAAATACCCCGGCGCCCATGGAGAAATTCCTGACCCCGGTCTATCCCAGTACCGATGGTCTGCACCAGAACCGTATCCGGACCATGATGACGCAGGCCATCGAACTGCTCAGGAAGTCCCGCGCCCTGCCTGACTATCTGCCTGCAAACCTGAGCCGCAAACTCGGCTTTGTGTCACTGTCTGCCGCCCTGCAATACCTGCACAATCCACCTGCCGAAGCCTCTTTGCAGCAGCTCGAGCAGGGCCGCCATCCCGCCCAGATCCGGCTCGCTTTTGAGGAATTGCTGGCAAACTACCTCTGCCTGCAAAACCTGCGTGATCAACTTCGCCGGCAAGGGGCGCCGGCACTGACACCCGCTGGCCATCTGACCAAGGCCCTGCTGCACAACCTGCCGTTTGCGCTCACTGCCGCGCAGCAGCGTGTCAGCCGGGAGATTCTGATGGACATCGCCAGGCCCATTCCCATGCTGCGGCTGTTGCAGGGCGATGTGGGTTCAGGCAAAACCCTGGTAGCCGTGCTGGCAGCCTTGCAGGCCGTGGAACATGGTTTTCAGGCTGCGCTGATGGCCCCCACCGAAATTCTGGCCGAGCAGCACTACCTGAACCTGGACCAGTGGTTACAGCCCCTGGGCATTGAAACCGGCTTTCTCAGTGGCCGCATCAAGGGTAAAAAGCGTGCGCAGATTCTCCAGGAAATCGCCACTGGCAGCGCCCAGATGATCGTCGGCACGCATGCTCTGTTCCAGGAAGAGGTCAGCTTTGCCAAACTCGGGCTGATGATCATTGATGAACAGCATCGGTTTGGGGTGCATCAGCGCCTGGCCCTGCGCCAGAAAGGCACCAGTCCGGCACTTTATCCGCATCAGTTGATCATGACGGCGACCCCCATCCCACGGACGCTGACCATGAGCACCTATGCCGATCTGGACTGCTCGATCATCGACGAGTTGCCACCCGGGCGTAGCCCGGTGAATACCGTCATCATTCAGGACTCACGCCGGGACGAGGTCATTGCGCGCATTCGCCAGGCCTGTACGGAAGGCCGTCAGGCCTATTGGGTCTGTACCCTGATCGAGGAATCCGATGTCCTGCAATGCCAGGCTGCGGAAGCAACCTTTGCAGAACTGTCGACACGCTTCACCAACCTGAAGGTCGGGCTGATTCATGGCAGGATGAAGGCGGCGGAAAAGACCGCCGTGATGGAGCAGTTCAAACAGGGCCGCCTGCACCTGCTGGTAGCGACGACCGTGATCGAAGTCGGCGTGGATGTGCCCAATGCCAGCCTGATGATCATAGAAAATCCGGAGCGCCTGGGGCTGGCACAGCTGCACCAGCTCCGGGGCAGGGTGGGCAGGGGGCCGGCGGCCAGCCATTGCATGCTGCTCTATCACAGTCCGCTGTCAGAGGTGGCCCGGCAACGTCTGGCCATCCTGCGTGACAGCAATGATGGTTTTTATATTGCCGAACAGGATCTGGCCATCCGCGGGCCGGGCGAGGTGCTGGGTACCCGCCAGACCGGCCTGATGGCCTTCAAGATCGCCGACCTGCGCCGTGACAGCCATCTGCAGGACCAGGTCAGAACCTGGGCGCAAACCATCCGCCGGGAACAGCCCCGGTTGATTGCACCCCTGATCCGGCGCTGGCTCGCCAATGCCGAGGAATACGGAAATGTCTAGCCAAAATCAGTGGGGGCGATCAAGTTACTCTGACCCCTTTGATTTTGACCCCTTTGATTTCTCAGGTCAGCATATCTCCTGTTCTGGGTCTTGTCAGAATCCCTTGTTCGCCCTCGCTGCTGGCGATGATCACAGCCCCGCAGGAATCACTGAAGACATTGATCGCGGTTCGGCACATATCCAGAATCCTGTCGGTGACCAGCAGCAGTCCGAGGGCCTCCACCGGCAGGCCGATGGCGCTGAGAATGACCGTGATCGCCACCAGGCTGGCCGCCGGGATACCCGCCACGCCGATCGACGTCAGCAGGGCCAGCAAGACCACGGTAAATTGGGTGACAAAGGTCATTTCAAGACCATAGGCCTGGGCCAGGAAGATCGCCGCCACACATTCATACAGCGCCGTGCCATCCATATTGATGGTCGCACCCAGCGGCAGCACAAAGCTGGTGGTCTTCTCTGAAACACCGGCGTTTTTTTCCACGCATTCCATGGTCAGGGGCAGGGTCGCGGAAGACGACGCGGTGGAAAATGCCGTCAACATGGCCGGCGACATGGCTCGGAAATGCGCCAAGGGGCTTACCCTGCCAACAAATTTCAACAGCAAAGGCAGCGTAACGACAGTATGAAAGGCCAGCGCCAGCATGACGGTAACAAAAAACCACAGCATGGGCAGGAATGCGGCAAAGCCGGTACCCGCCACGGTTTTTGCCACCAGGCCAAAGACCCCATAGGGCGCAAAGCTCATGATCCACATGGTGACCCGCATCATGGTTTCCGCGACACCACGCCAGAAATCATGCAGCGTGTCCCGGTATTTATGCGGCGTGCGCATCATGAAATAGCCAAATACCAGACTGAAAAAGATCAAACCCAGCATCTGCCCTTCGGCGGCAGCCGCCACGATATTGGTCGGAATCATGCGCAGGAAGATTCTGGCGATATCACCGCCACCACGACCTTCGACGCTGGCCACCACGTTGTCGAGCGTGCCCTGATCCAGGCTGAGGTTCAGACTTGCCCCGACCGGCTCACCGGCACTGATGCCAGGCGACATCAGATTGACGAAAAACAAACCCACCAGAATCGCCAGCAGGCTGGTGGTGGCGTAATAAGCCATGGTTTTCAGGCCCAACCGCCCCAGGTCTTCGCCACTGCCGATGCTGGCCATGCCGGTGATGATGGATGCCATGATCAGGGGCACGATGATCATCGTCAGCGCATTCAGGAACAAGGTGCCGACAAAGTCGTAAATATCATAAAAGCGGATGCCCCAGACACCCGTGTCCGTGCCGCTGAGCTGGCCACAGATGACAGCCAGAACTATTCCGATCAGAATACGCCAATGCAGCTTGAGTTTTTTCATACGCTTGAGCTCTAAGGTCATTGATGACGGTGCCGGTGACACCCCACTGCAAGTCAAATTCTCTGGATCCCCCGCCTGCGCGGGGATGACGGCCATTTAACCAGCGCTGCCGGTCTTATTCAATCGCCGGACCCGGCCCGGCCCGGCTTGTTGCAGGTCACCCCCCTGCGTGCAAGCGACGGGCAGGTAGTGGATACTGTCAAGGCTGGCTTATAATTCAAGCCCGAGTACCCTGGACGCGGCCTTTTCTGTATGACACTTGCAAAGATCCTTGGCGCTGGCTGGCAACAGTGCCGGCAGTTCCCCGAAAAACTCCGGTCCACCCTGGCCAGGCGCTTTCCTGTGGCTTATGCGCGCTTCCCCGCATTCTGGCAGCTCGCGCGCATGGACCGTCCCATCGGCATGTATCTGCTGCTGTGGCCCACCCTATGGAGTCTGTGGATAGCGGCCCAGGGCCTGCCTGATCTGAAACTGCTGCTGATTTTCATCCTCGGCACCACCGCGATGCGCGCCGCCGGTTGCAGCATCAATGACTATGCCGACCGGAATTTCGACGGCCATGTGCAACGCACCCGCAACCGCCCCATCGTCACCGGCCGGGTCAGCCCTGGCGAGGCCTTGAAGCTGTGCGCGGCATTGTGTCTGGTTTCATTTGTTCTGGTGTTGTTTACCAATCGCCTGACCATTTACATGGCCTTCGGCGGGCTCGGCATCGCGCTGGTCTATCCCTTCATGAAACGCTTCACGCATCTGGCCCAGCTGTTTCTGGCGGCGGCATTCTCCTGGGGCGGGTTGATGGCGTTCACGGCGCAGACCGCTACCCTGCCTGTACATGCCTGGCTCCTGTATGTGGCCAATGTCATCTGGACGGTGGTTTACGATACCGAATATGCCATGGTGGACCGCGAAGACGATATCAAGCTGGGCCTGCGCTCCACCGCGATTCTGTTTGCGGAAGCGGATCGCTTCATCATCGGGGTACTGCAAGCCTTTTTCCTGGTGACCCTGTCCCTGAGTGCCAAACACTTTGGCCTGGGCCTGTGGTTTCAAAGCGGGCTGTTGATCAGCGCCGGGTTCTTCGTCTACCAGCAGCGGCTCATGAAAACGCGGGCCACGGCTCAATATTTCCAGGCCTTTCTGAACAACAACCGGGTCGGCATGACCATTTTCGTGTTCACGGTGCTGGATCTGTTTTTCCGGGGAATCGCTGATCAGGCCCCCATCCCGGCTTAAGCCGGGATCCGGGTCATTGATTTCGGGCCGAAGCGAAGCTGGGCAGGCTTGTGCAGAACGCCCCCTGTCGGAACAGGGCCCTTATACCGCTTGCAGCAAGGCCGGTTTACGCCAGTCCAGGTTGGCGCCGAGCGCCTGCAGGATTTCCACGCCGCGCTGGTAATTTCTACCCACCGAGGACACGCCGTGGGAGTCGTCCCCCGGAACGACCGCGATGCCCATGGCCAGCGCTTTTTTCAACACCGGCAGGCAGGGATACTGTTCGGCGCTTTTGTCGAAGCCGCGCAGATTGAAATCCACGATCAGCCTCTCTGCCTGGATGAGGGCCAGGTTGCGCTCGACACGTTCAACTATCGCCGGTACCTGCAGGCGCCTGAGGTAGTCGTCATCAAAAATCCGGATCAAATCGAAATGCCCCACGACGGCCGGTTTCAAGGCCCTCAGCATGTCATACTGGGCATCGAAATACGCACAGTAGAGCGCATCGATACCGCCAACAGCGGCCACTGCCCTGGCATAGAGTTCAGGGTTGATGTCAATTCCGGTACCCGCCACATGGTGTACGGAACCCACCAGGTAATCCGGTTTCACTGCCGTGATCAGTTCTCTGACGAAGGCCTCGGAACCCGGATAGGTTTCCGTTTCAAAGGCCGTCATGATGTCTATCTGCTCACGGTATTTCTGCTGCAATCGGCGGCAGTGCCGGAAATAGTCCCGGAAACGCTGCTGCAGTGCCGCCGCCGTCAACGCGCTGCCCGCCTCATCAGGGTAGCGCCATTCATCGGCCGGTGGCGGCATGTGCTCGGTAATACCAACCCAGGAAAAACCCGCGCCGATATAGGCCTGAATGACATCCTCCAGACTATCCCGGGCATGATTGCAAAACTGCCCACTGTGGCCGCCATGGACGGACACTTTTTTGACCGGGTCCGGCCTGCTCACGCGGGCTGTCTTCCCTGCATGTTTTTCTGCATCGTTCTCACTGACCATCCCTCACCTACCCGCTACCGCCTGCCTGTCTCCCGCCCTGATTGTCAGGACTGCCTGCGGCGGGGAAGCGCTGACTATAGCAATTTGTCCCCTCATTGGGTATTCCAACGCTGGATGCACGGTGGGGAGCTGTCTACAATGGACTCCTGGAAGCCGTCTGGGACTACCGGCAATAATGGAGTCAACCTTTGACAAGCGTGTCTGCCTCTGCGTCGTTCAGCGTCAAATTTCATTCAGGTATTGCTGACATCGATGCGCTCACCTGGAATCGGCTGGCCGGTACGGACTACCCCTTCCTGCGCCATGAGTTCCTGAAAGCCCTGGAAGATTCCGGCGCAGCAAGCAGGACAAGCGGCTGGGAGCCCTTGCATGCGCTGGTCTATCAGCATGGGGAACACGAGCCCGTGGCCATGATGCCCCTGTATCTGAAAACCAATTCCTATGGCGAGTATGTTTTCGACTGGTCCTGGGCCGATGCCTGGCAACGCCACGGCCTGGCCTACTATCCCAAACTCGTGACCGCGATTCCCTTTACGCCCTGTGCCGGACCGAGAATTTGTGTCCATGATCCGGCACAGAGCGCCGCGATACTCCCCGCCCTGGTCAGCGCGGTGCAGGAACGAGCCTGGACTCTCGGCGCTTCCGGCTGGCACCTGCTGTTTCCCGAGGAGAGCCTGAGCGCTCAATTACAAACCCTGGATGCCGAACAGCGCATTGGCTGCCAGTATCAGTGGTTCAATGCCGGGTTTCGCGATTTCGAACATTTTCTGGAAAAGTTCAGCTCCCGCAAGCGCAAGAACATCCGCAAGGAGCGCCGGAAAATTGCCGAGGCCGGCATTGTCTTCGAGATTCTGGAAGGCGCCGACATCGATGCCGGGCACTGGCAGCAGTTCTATCTCTTTTATCAGGGCACCTATCGGATACGTGGCCGCCAGGCCTATCTGCCCCCGGGCTTTTTTCAGCGCATCGGCGCCCTGATGCCAGAAAACCTGCTGCTGGTACTGGCCAGGAAAGACGATGACATCATTGCCGGGGCTCTCAGCTTCAAAGGCGGCCAGACCCTTTACGGACGTTACTGGGGCTGCACCGAGGAATACCAGTTCCTGCATTTCGAAACCTGCTACTACCAGGGCATAGACTACTGCATCCGTCAGGGGCTGCAACGCTTTGACTCGGGAGCCCAGGGTGAGCACAAGATTCAACGTGGCTTCGAGCCGGTGCTGACCTGGTCGAACCACTGGATCGCCCATCCCGCCTTCAAAGCAGCCATCTCCCACTTCCTGGTGGAGGAAAGCCGCTACATTCACGATTATGTCGCCCGGGCCAGCGAATTTCTGCCTTTCCGGCAGGAAGGGGACATCTGAGCTAAAAAACCAACGGCTATCTGGCACCGCCACGCCTGCGCCATGTAGAATCGCAAAGCCGGGAACCCCCCGCAATGTTCACAGGAGAGACAAGATGCCCAAGGAAAAAATCGCGGGTCTGATTTCAGATCTGCACGAGCGCTTTGGCGATGACGAGACCAGCCCCCAGCAAAAGCAGCTGATGGCGCAACTGCAAAGCCAGCTCGATGGCTGGCAAGGCCCGGCTCCGGCTGACGGTGACATGGAAAAAACCGCAGAATTGCTGCTCGAGGATATCGAGGAACACCATCCCAAGGCCGCACGGGTGATCAGGGAAATTCTGGAAACCCTCGCCAATATCCGGCTCTGAACCTATGAGCCTTCGGACTCCTGAGCATGGATTGCCCACTATTGTAAACGTCGGGTAAATACCAGTTCATCGCCCTGCGAGAGTGCTGCATTGAAGCCATAACCGGCCAGCGAAAACGCCTCCAGGCCCTTCACGGTTTTTATCCGCTCGCGGATGATCCATGCGGCCATCAGGCCGCGGGCCTTCTTGGCATAGAAACTGATGACCTTGAACTGGCCGCCCCTGGCGTCCTTGAAGACTGGCGTCACAACCCGCGCATCCAGACTTTTCAGGTCCAGCACCTTGAAGTATTCCGTGGACGCGAGATTGATCAGTACTTTCTGCCGCTGCTCCTCGAGCGCGGCATTGATGGCCGCCGTCACGGTGCCGCGCCAGTATTCATAGAGATTACGGTTTTTGCCACTGGCAAAGGCCGTGCCCATTTCCAGGCGATAGGGCTGCATCAGGTCCAGAGGCCGCAAGACCCCATACAGACCCGACAGAATGCGCAGATGCTGCTGGGCATACTTCAGGTCCGCCACCTTGAAGGACGCCGCCGCCAAACCGGTATAGACATCCCCCTTGAAGGCATAAATGGCCTGCCGGGCATTGGCTTCAGAAAAGGGTTGGTGCCAGTTCATGAAGCGGGAAAAATTCAGCTCGCCGATTTTCCCGCTCACAGCCATCAGCCTCGAGAGCTCCTCCGGCGAGAGTTTGCGCAAAGCCTTGACCAGCTTTTCGGCAGCCGGCAAAAAGTCCGGCTGAGTAAACTGCCGGACGGGCACCGGGGTGTCAAAATCCAGCGTCTTGGCGGGGGAAAGTACGATCAACATGACATGATGGTTTCCATTTGAGAGGCCGTGCTGTACCGGGACGATTATAGCAAGCATCAGGGCAACCTTGCGCCATTCTTGGAATATGCACAATGGACATATGAACATGCCCTGCAATGCTATGATCCCGGCCATTCCGATGATTACGCACCTTGTTGGCCCAAGGCTAAAAGTGGCTGTCCCTGTCTTGCCTAAATCACTATACTTTGGCCTTTACCGAGACCCTGTCGTCAGGATGGACAGCCCAGACGAAGCCTCCCACTAACAGCCGGCTGCACAACACAATGCCATGCCCAGATTAATCGCCTTCTATCTTCCCCAGTTTCATCCCACGCCGGAAAATGACCTCTGGTGGGGCAAGGGCTTTACCGAATGGACCAATGTCACCAAAGCCCAGCCACTGTTTGCCGGACATTACCAGCCGCAGTTGCCGAGCGATCTTGGCTTTTATGACCTGCGCCTGCGCCAGACCCGGCATGAGCAGATCTCGCTTGCCAAACGCTATGGCATCGACGGCTTCTGTTACCACTACTACTGGTTTTCCGGCAAGCGCATTCTGAACCAGCCGGTGGATGACATGCTCGCAGATGCGGACAGTGACATGCCCTTTTGTCTGTGCTGGGCCAATGAAAACTGGACGCGCCGCTGGGACGCGGCCGACCACGAAATACTGATCGAACAGAAATACCTGCCACAGGATGATCTGAACTTCATAAAAGAGCTGTCACCGGCCTTCACGGATTCGCGCTACATCCGCGTGGATGGCAAACCCATCCTGATTGTATACCGGCCCCAGCACCTGCCCGATGCGCGCAAAAGTGCGGCTGTCTGGCGTGAGTATTGTCGCGCTGCCGGCATTGGCGAAATTCATCTGTGCGCTGCACTCACACACGGCAACGAAGATTACATGCAGTTCGGCTTCGACAGCGGCGTGGAGTTCCCCCCGCATAACCTCAAGCTGCAGAACATCAATACACATATCAACTTCTTTGATGCGTTCAAAGGCTCGGCCTTCCAGTTTGCCGATCTTGCGCGCGCCTATCTGAGCAGAAACTACCCGCAACAACAGGTTTTCAAAACCGTGGTGCCCTCCTGGGATAACACCGCACGCACTGGAAATCGGGCGGTTTTCCTGCAGAACGGCACACCGGAAAACTACGAATACTGGCTGGCAAGCACCCTGGATCAGGTGCAGCAGTCGCAAGGCAGCGATTCTCTGGTTTTCATCAATGCCTGGAACGAGTGGGCTGAAGGTTGCCATCTGGAGCCGGACCGGCGTTATGGCCATCGCTTCCTGCAGGCGACCCTGGATGCAAGCCAGGGCAAGCGTCACTACACAGATTTTACTCATCTGGAGACAGCTGGCTCGAACGAGGGTCGGGGGCGCGAATTCTGGCGCGACCTGCTGGCGCTGTTGCGCTATCACCTGTGGCTACGCTTCGGCAATCTGAAACTGCTTATCAATCGCCGGCCCTGGTTGCGCAAGCTGTTGTTGCCCATGGTCAGACTGGCACGCAAACTGAGGGCCACCCTGGCCGGCAACCAGTAAGCCGCCAGGGTACACCAGCGAACCCTTGCATTCGAGCCTCTCAGACTCCCGCAGAGACGCGCCTAAGCCTTCGATCCCATCTTGCTTGGTTCGGCGTTGGCACAATAGCGGGCTGGGCCACTTCTGTGCATCAGGGGTTTATAGGCAACAAACCTGAAGCCGGAGGTTCGGACAGTGGGGTGGGGGCTCCGGGGGCTTCTGAGGGCAGGACGCCCGAAGAGAGCCTTCAGGGATGAACTCGTAGCGTCCCCCGGAGAGCCCGCCCCGCTGCCCGGGCCTTTCATTGAACCTGCATGACATGCATGAGGTTGCCTGGCTGGATCCCCGCCTGCCAGGCTGTACAAAAACTATCTGCGCAGGCATTGCGTTGTTGGCGATGATGGTTGAGAAAAAGGAACCGACGATACAGCCAGCGTTTTTATACCTGATTCAAAAACTCGTCCCACCAGTGCAGCGGCGTGACGCCGTCGGCAGGATCGTAGATATTGCCGTAGAACCATACACTGTCCCTGAACTCGGCCATCTTGTTGTCGAACAGTGTCTCGATGGCGGCGAAACCGATATTGACATGAAGGGAGTAGGCGAGGGCGCGTTCGGTTTTCACATCGAGACTGCCGCCGAGTTTTTCCACCTCCGGGCTCAGCTGCTGTTCCAGACTGTCGATGTTTTCCTTCCTGAATACCCTGATGCTGAGTTTGCCGCTGCGCCGGGTGACGGTAAAGGTTCCGGGCACCGTGCTCGACACCCGGAAGTGATCGCCCGCCGCCAGGTTGCGGATGAACAGGGGCGTGCGCAGCAGCTCGAAGGTGTCAGCCTCGGCAAGTGGCTGGGCCACTACTTTTTCCAGCACCGCCTGGCCTTTGTTGTCTGTGCCTGCCAGTAGTTGTAGTATCACACGGGCAGGGGGGCTGGTCGTCATGATTGATCCTGAAAATAAAACGGCTCTGGATAATTTGTGGCATCTGCCAAATGAACAAAGGCGCATGTTAACAGCCCTGGCGTTCAGGATCATCTGCCCTGCCCGGGGGAGAACCGGCCCACTCTTGACCTGGGTCAAGAGTGCCAGCCCGGATTTTCTGTCTAATTCCTGCCATACCTGCCCGGCTTGCAATGCCGGGTCTCTTTAATGCTGGTCAAGGGAGGATTGCCCTATGAGTTCCTACAAAAAAATTCTGGTTGCCGTCGATTTGAGCGGTGAATCCGAGCTCGTGATCGCCAGGGCTTCCGAGCTTGGCAAACACTATGAGGCTCAACTCAGCCTGGTGCATGTCGTGGAACCCATTGCAGTGGGCTATGCCGTGGAAGTCAGCAGTGTCGATATCGAGGGCTTGCACGAGGAGGCCGTCCAGCAGGCACGGGAATCCCTGTCGACGATGGGCAGCCATATCGGCGTTCCGGAAGACCGCCTGCATACCCTGCTGGGTCAGCCCGCCCGGGAGATCCGCGAACTGGCCAAAAATATCGATGCCGACCTGATCGTCATGGGGGGCCATGGCCGTCACGGCTGGCAGCTTTTGTTCGGCTCCACGCCCAATAGTGTGCTGCATGGTGTAGAATGCGATCTTCTGACCGTCCACATTCCCGAGTAAAACCACCTTGAGCAGCTCCGACTCCAGCCCCGGCCTGGATAATTTCGTCCAGCAGATCCTGCAACACCACGAAGTCTGGGGCTTGCAGGGAGACGATGGCTGGGCCGTCTGTCCCTCTGTCGAATTTGAGGACACCGAAGTCTTTCCGTTTTTTTCCAGCGAAGCCGCCGCCCGTCTGCTGTGTACGGGCGAATGGCAGAGCTATACGCCAGCCAGCATCAGCCTGGAGGAATTCCTGGAGGACTGGCTGCCGGGCATGCACGAAGACAACGCCATGGCGGGCCTCGACTGGAGTGCAGAACTCGATGGTGACGAATTCGAACCCGCCACTATCGCATTTGCGCTGAATGGCAACTGACGGCCCGACGGCGGATGCCGGCGCAGCGGGGCCGCCCTTCAACTCACTCCCGCTGAAACCTGCCATCGTGGCCAATCTCGCCAGCCTGGGTTTTACCCGGATGACCCCCATTCAGGCTCAGGCCCTGCCACCCTTGCTGGCGGGCAGGGACATCATCGCCAGAGCCAAGACCGGCAGTGGCAAAACGGCGGCCTTTGGCCTGGCCCTCATCAACCGGCTCGAAGTGCTGTCTTTTGCCACCCAGGCTCTGGTTCTGTGCCCCACCCGGGAGTTGGCAGATCAGGTCAGCAAGGAATTACGGCGCCTGGCCCGCAGTACGGCCAACGTGAAGATCCTGACCCTGTGCGGCGGCATGCCACTGGGCCCCCAGATGGGTTCTCTGGCACACGGCTGCCATATCGTCGTCGGCACCCCGGGACGGATTCAGGAACATCTGCGCAAGGGCAGCCTGGCGCTGTCACAGCTGGCGGTGCTGGTGCTGGATGAGGCGGACCGCATGCTCGACATGGGTTTTGCCGATGCCATTGCCGATATTGCCGGACAACTGCCGTCACAGCGTCAAACTCTGCTGTTCTCAGCCACTTATCCGGAAGGCATTGCGGCCATCAGCAAGGCTTACCAGCATGACCCGCTGATGATCGCCGTGGATGTCAGTCACGATCAACAGCAGATTGAACAGCTGTTTTTTGAAATCCCCAGCCAGCACAAACCCGAGGCTCTGCTGCGCCTGCTGAGGCACTATCGCCCTCGATCCGCGCTGGTGTTCTGTGCCACCAAGCAAAGCTGTCAGGACCTGGCTGAGCGGCTGGTGAGCAAGGGCTTCAGTGCGCTTGCCCTGCATGGCGACATGGAACAGAAGGACCGCAATGAGGTGCTGGTGCGCTTTGCCAATCAAAGCTGCCCGCTGCTGGTGGCCACCGATGTCGCCGCCCGGGGTCTCGATGTCAAGGATCTGGAAGCGGTGATCAGCTTTGATCTGAGCCGCGATCCCGAGGTGCATGTGCACCGCATCGGCCGCACCGGACGTGCCGGCAAGACCGGACTGGCCCTGAGCCTGTGTGCGCCTGAAGACGCTCCCCGGGCGCTGCGGATCGAGGAGCTGACCGGCATGAAGGCCACCTGGGCGGAGCTTCCCGCCGACAAGCCGGAAGGCCCGGCGCCACAACCCGCGATGATCACCCTGAGCATCGATGGGGGCCGCAAGCAAAAACTCCGGCCGGGTGATATTCTGGGGGCACTGACCGGAGAGGCCGGGCTCAGTGCGGCGGACATCGGCAAGATCGATATTTTTGAATTCCGCGCCTATGTCGCGGTTGCCCGCCACAGCGCCAGACACGCGCTGCAGAAACTGGGCACAGGCAAAATCAAGGGGCGCAGCTTCAAGGCCAGAACGCTGGGCTGAAGCGGCGAGGGCTTCATGTCACTGTCGAACATGCTGGAAAAACTGCATCGCCTGGCGTTCCGCCTGGAAGGGCTGAAACCCGTAGTCATCGCCGCCATCGTCGGGTTCGTGGCGTTGATCGTCTTTGCGCTTGTCGATGGCAGGGAGCACCGGGGACTGTTGATTCTCTCGGTGATCGCCACCATCTGGACCATGCTGCTGCTGGCGCTGATCGAGATGTTCCGGAGCCTGCCCCCGGCGCCGACAACGCAGGATGGCTTTTTCCGCAGACTCAAATTGCGGCTGAAACACGGCTTCTTCGCACTGCTGGCCCTGCTGACCGCGCTGGTCACGGTATTGCTGATCGGGCTTACCTTCAAACTCCTGACGCAGTTGTAGTCACTGTGGCAAACCAAGCCATTCACTGCGTCAGGATAATTATCGTGTCTAATGAACAAGCCCGGAGCACTCGCGCTGTTGGTTCTTTTTTCAACCATAAAAAAACGGCGTGCAGTATGTAAGAGTTGACCAATCGGCATTATTACCATTCAACAATACAGACCCACCCTCAACAAGGGTTGCAATACTCCAAGGGCCCAACCCACTGCCTGTAGATACTCCACCGGGAGGAATTGGGTTAGTGAAATAAGGACCCCATGTGTAATTTACAGTATCGTACGGGGGAAGACGCAGCTGTCACTGATATTCTTTACGAAATCCCTGCCTTGAGATTCAAGATAGCTATATATATCTATCTCTTTTCTGACATAGCCAGTCTTGAATTCAGTTTCAATCCATATCAGAAGCTTGTGATAATTATCATCACCTATAACTCCTCTAACTTTAGTAGAAAATAGCTTCTCTACAGCTCCAAGTATTTCTACGCGCGTACTTTTACTTTCACTATCCAGCTGTGCAGCAGACTTATTTAAATATTGTTTTTTGTTGCACATTTCCAGGTATTCCTGGGTTTCCAGTTGCTCATAAAATCCGGTCACATCCTTTAAAGCAGATAATAGTTTGTCTTGTTCATTATTATCTAAATCTATTCCTATAGATTCAGACAAAAAAATTCCAAAATAGTCTTCTCGCCATCCTTGGCCAGTTTGTGGAAGTTGCGATATTACTAAAAATTGTGTAACTATTCAGCACCTCTCGCTTCTTCATCCATCAATTTTTGAATAAACGGCG
>JAVVEZ010000046.1:0-27589 GCA_032250895.1 Pseudomonadales bacterium
TGGACCAATGTGGGGAAGTCGCAGGCCGATTGGCTTCTACGGCGCAGACTCCTAGGAGTCTGCGCCCCAAGGAAGCTCTGAGAAAAAATCCATCCCTGAACGTTTCAAGCCGATTTGCGGTGCGTGTCCACTGTTGTTTATTTGTTTTTCTCTGCCGCCGGCGAATACATCCAGTGCCAGGGCTCATACAGCACGCCAAAACGGTTGTTGCGGGGAAACGAAAGACTGAATCCGAAGCTTTGGGCATTGGCGCTCAACCAGCGATATGCCGGACTGTTCTCAAAATCGTCGCTTAAATGCGCAAAGCCCTGGCAGCCGATATCCAGTGCCCTGCCGCTATGGTGTTCACTGAAGCCCGGCGCCGCGTTCACCTTCAAAATGTCCTCCAGCACCTGCCCTGCCGCCAGCTTCCTGATGAAAATGGCCTTCTGGTATTCGACGCTTCGATAAGCCGAGACTACCAGCAATTCTATGCCCGCCACCAGCGCGGCCGCCTTCATTCTCTGCCAGGCCCGGCAAGTCCCTGCCTCCAGTTGAGGCTGACGGCCGAAGACGTCCATCTCGATATTCACCAGGCTCCCTGCTTCGGGCTGAATGGCCAGGCCACACTGCCGCCGGTAGGTTTCCGGAATGCCAAGCTCCCGGTGGATGCCTTCAATCCTGATGTGATAATCATCGCGAGCGCAGGATGTCATCTGAACCTCATTGCTGCAATTCCCCTGATCATGAGCGCCCATGCTATAGACCTGGCGAAGTCATGCGCAAGGGCCGGGCCGACCTGGCATCATTGTTATATTTTTTGGCTAGAATACTAAAAAGCATCCCGGGGTTTTCCTTTATCATTCAATACCATCATTCCCCCTTTATCTTAACAATCTTTATTGGCAGCAGGTGCGCACGTGTCTCATTTACCCGTGATCGTTGGGATGGGCGGAATCAATTCCGGCGGCCGCAGCTCCTCACATCACAATTACCGCCGTCTGGTCATAGACCGGCTCTCCACGGCAGATGCCGACGCCACCCTGAGCAATCTCGCCGTCCTGATGGGGCTCCTGCGTTACAAGGCTTCGGGTTGGCAGGATGCTCAAGGCAACGCGGTTGAACTCAAGTCCTTCCTCGCCTCGCAGCGCCAGCGAATACTCGAAGGCACTCTGATTCGCAAACTGGAAACAGGCTTGTTTGATTATGAGGCCCTGCGTTGCCATATCAATACCTGCCTGAACCCGGACGAGGACGCACCCTTCAGTTTTATCATGCCTGCGCGTGACCTGCCTGCACACATCCCCGCGAACTGGGTAGTCACTGATGTGACCGGCAATGGCCGGCTGGCCCGGATCAAGGTGGCCGGCCCCTTCCATGTCCTGCTGGAAGACCAGCGGCGCAGCGAGGTTCAGTGCGCCGGCCAGTTGCCAAGAGGTTTTGACCCACAGGCCATCTATCCGTCCCGCAATCATCCCAGAGGCCTGCAGATGACGGTCTTCGGCGCCTCGGACGCGCTGGATTCCCTGGGCCTGGACTGGGAACTGATCCGGCACACAGTCCGGCCCGACCAGATCTCGGTCTATGCCGGCAGCAGCATGAGTCAGCTGGACTACAACGGCAACGGCGGCATGCTGCAGGCCCGTCTGTTGGGCAAGAGGGTCACGTCCAAGCAACTGCCCCTGGGTTTTGCGGAAATGCCGGCCGACTTCATCAACGCCTATCTTCTGGGTAATGTTGGCGCTACCGGCACCAGTCTTGGCGCCTGCGCCACCTTTCACTACAACCTGAATCAGGCTATCCAGGATATCAGAAGCGGCAGTAGCCGGGTGGTCATCGTGGGCGGCAGCGAGGCCCCCCTGCTACCGGAAATCATCGAGGGCTACACCACCATGGGGGCCCTGGCGGATGACATCAAACTACTGGCCCTGGATGCTCACAAACAACTCACGATACCGGATTATCGCCGGGCCTGCCGGCCCTTCGGCGAGAATGCCGGTTTTACGCTGGGAGAATCTGCACAATTCGTCGTGCTCTTCGATGATGAGCTGGCCCTGGAACTGGGCGCCAATATTCTGGGAGCCGTCAACGATGTTTTCATCAATGCCGATGGTTACAAGAAATCCATTTCCAGTCCCGGCATAGGCAACTACATTACAATGGCCAAGGCCACCGCCGCAACCCGTTCAGTCATCGGAGAGCAGCGACTCAGGCACCATACCTTCGTGCAGGCACACGGCACCGGGACACCGCAGAACCGGGTCACGGAATCTGCCATCTTCAGTCGTGTCGCCCAGCAGTTTGGCATTGAGAACTGGCCTGTGACAGCCGTCAAGGCCTATCTTGGTCATTCCCTGTGCGCTTCCGGCGCCGACCAGTTGGCCGCCAGCCTGGGCATCTGGAAATATGGCATCATCCCCGGGATTACGACCACCGAGGCCATTGCCGACGATGTCTGCCAGGCGCATCTGGCTTTTCTGCTGGCCCATCGCGATGTTCACTGCGAAGACATTGATGCCATTCTGCTGAATGCCAAAGGTTTTGGCGGCAACAACGCCACGGCCTCGATACTGGCGCCCCACGTCACGACCAGAATGCTGAGTCATAAACACGGCCAGCAGGCGCTGAAGAACTATCTTGCCATCAATGAAAAAGTCCAGCAGGCAGCGCAGGACTATGATGAGCGCAGTTGCCGGGAACTGGTGGCACCCACCTACCGCTTCGACCACGATGTCCGTCACGACGACGATCTCGAGTTCAGCGCTACGGCACTCAAGATCAGAGGCTATGGCTCCGCCATCGACCTGAATCTGACCAGCAACTATCCGGACATGGATGCTCGGGGATAAGACGCTTGCGCGCAGGTTTTCAGCTCTCAAAAAAGCGCTATACTGGCGGCCGGATGCGGCAGGGGGCCGCTCTCATCTGTCACCACGGCAGAAAACGGCGACACAGCGAACAGGCAGGGGATCCCAACCATGACGTATGGCTATCTGAGCACTCTCATTCTGGCAGGCATGCTATTGTCTGCATGCGGCGGCAACGACACTCCGGCACCAGCCACTGCCGATCTCGACACATCGACAAGGCCATCAGCGTCAGCAGCGGCCGTCTCCAGTGAGCGTCTGCTCAACGCTGCCGATGAACCCGGCCAGTGGCTGACTCATGGCGGCAGCTATTACGAACAGCGTTTCAGTCAACTGGCCCAGATCAACCAGGATACGGTGAACCAACTCGGCCTGGCCTGGTTTGCCGACCTGAACACCAACCGGGGCCAGGAGTCCACGCCCCTGATGGTGGATGGCGTGCTCTACGTCACTGAAGCCTGGAGCAAGGTCAACGCCTACGATGCCCGCAATGGCAAGCTGCTGTGGCACTATGATCCGAAAGTGCCGGGTGAAAAAGGCGCCTGGGGCTGCTGCGACGTGGTCAACCGCGGCGTCGCCGCGTGGAATGGCAAAATCTACGTGGGCGCCTATGACGGCCGCCTGATTGCACTGGATGCCGCCACCGGCCAGGAAGTCTGGAGCAAGGTGACCGTGGACCAGAGCAAGTACTACACGCTCACCGGCGCCCCCCGGGTGGTCAATGGCAAGGTCTTCATCGGCAATGCCGGGGCTGAATACGTGACCCGGGGCTATATGTCCGCCTACGATGCGGAAAACGGTGACCTGATCTGGCGTTTTTACACCGTCCCCGGCAATCCCGAGCTGGGTTTCGAAAACGAGGCCATGCGCAGGGCCGCCTCGACCTGGTCCGGTCAATGGTGGGAACTCGGTGGCGGCGGCAGCACCTGGGATGCCATCACCTATGATCCCGTCACCAATCTGCTGCTGTTCGGGGTGGGCAATGGCTCGCCCTGGAATGCCGCCATGCGCAGCCCGGAAGGTGGCGACAACCTGTTCACCGTCTCCATCGTGGCGGTGGACGCCGATACCGGTGAGTATGCCTGGCACTTTCAGGAAATCCCCTGGGAAGAATGGGATTATGACGCCGTACAGCAGATTACCCTGGCCGACATCGAGTTCGAGGGTGAAACCCGGCACGTGGCCATGCAGGCCACCAAGAGTGGCTATTACTACATGCTCGATGCCATTAGCGGGAAATTGCTGGTCGCAGAAAACTTCGTGCCGGTGAACTGGACCTCGGGCTATGACATGGCAAGCGGTCGTCCGCTCATCAACGAGGCGGCGCAATATACCAAGGCCAACGGCGAATACCGCATCGCCCAGCCCGGCCCCGTGGGCGCTCATTCCTGGCATCCCCAGTCCTACAACCCGGATACCGGCCTGCTCTATATTCCTGCCCGCGAAAGCAGCATTGCCTATGCCCAGGCCGATCAGGTGGCGGTGGGCAACTTCAGCCTTGGCGTCAACTACTTCGGCGGCGACGAGGCCTATGATGATCCCGACAATACCATCGAGCGCGGCGGCGCCACCAAGCTGATCGCCTGGGACCCCATCAGGGGCGAGGAAGTCTGGAGCGTGTCCCGCGACAGCGGCAATGCCTCGGGCATTCTCAGCACCGCAGGGGGACTGGTGTTCCAGGGCAATCCCGTCACCGAGGAACTGGTGGCCTATGACGCCGGGACCGGCGAGCAACTCTGGTCCCACGACATCGGTGCCAGCGTATCGGCCGGCGCCATATCCTATGAACTCGATGGCGAACAGTATATCGCCCAGGTGGTTGGTGGTGGCGGCCGCGGCGGCTACTATGCCCCCACCTACGCCCGGGTGCTGGTATTCAAGGCAGGCGGCAACGCACAATTGCCGCCCAGGGAAGAATTCAGCCAGCGCCCCATTGCACCACCCGAGCAGACAGCCGCGCCGGAAGTGGTGACGGCAGGCGCCGAAATCTATGGCAGCGCCTGTGCCATGTGCCATGGCGCCGGCGGCAACAATCGCGGCATGTTTCCCGATCTGCGCAGAACGCCTCTGTTGCACAGCGCAGAAGGCTTCAGAGCAGTGGTTCTGGAGGGTGTGCTGGCGGATCGCGGCATGACTTCATTCGCCACCAAGCTGGATCAGAGCGACGTGGAGGCCGTGCGCGCCTATATGATTTCCCAGGCGCATGCGGCCCTGAATGCTCCCGTCGGCGGCGCTGCACCCGGACAGTAAGCTGGCCAAGGGTGTCAGAGTCAGTCCACCGTGCTGCAAGCTGACGCTGACACCTTTTTCATTTAATGGGAATCTGCGTGTTTTTGATCTTGTGCTGCGTATCCTTGGGTATCGTCACACTCAGCACACCATTGTCGAAAGCAGCCGCCACGGCTTTTTCATTCACGCCGCTACCCAGGCTGAAACTTCTTGAATACTTGCCATAGCGCCGCTCCTGACGAATCACCCGGCCCTTCTCCTTCTTTTCGGCCTCCTGCTTGTATTCCGCCGCAATGGTGAGCACGTTGTTGTCCAGGGTAATCTTGATATCGTCCTTCTTGATGCCGGGGAAGTCGGCCTTCACGACGAAATTATCGTCGTTTTCAGTAATGTCCACCGCCAGTCTGCCGGTATTCACCTTGTTTTCCGGCAGCAAGCGGAAACTCGGGAAAGCCTCGTCAAAAAAAGATTCCACATCGAACAGTGAATTTCTGGGAATCAGGTTCATGGTCTATCCTCCTTACAAATAAAGAACAAGTCATATCCACAGGAAAAGTATCTCTCTGCAAGGACTGCCTCTTGATGATCAGGATCAAGAAAAACCAGTGCGGCTGTTTGTTCTTATCCCAGGGTAAAAAAGCATGGCGTCACCTTTTCCCCGGGAATTACAATGCCCGTTTGGCTTCCCTGTTCCGTAGCGCTACCCGATGACGACACTCAAAGGCCCTGATCAGGCCAGATTGCTGCTGGCTTTTTTCCTGATTTATTTCATCTGGGGCTCCACCTACCTGGCGATTCGTTACGCCATCGAGACCCTGCCCCCCTTCCTGATGGCCGGCACCCGCTTTCTGCTGGCGGGCACCGCACTCTATGTTTTCATGCGTTTGCGGGGAACGCCCGCGCCAGCCTTTCGGCAATGGCTGCAACTGGCCGTGGTCGGTACTTTCCTCTTTCTGGGCGGAAACGGCCTGGTGGTCTGGGCGGAGCAATATGTGAACTCGGGTCTGGCCGCCCTGCTGGTGTCCACCCTGCCCTTATGGCTGATCACGCTGGACTGGCTGTGGGCCGGGGGGCCGGCCCCGACGCTGAAGGCCCTGAGTGGAATCGCGCTCGGCATCATCGGCATGGTGGTGCTGGTCGATCCGGCCCGGCTGGTGGACAGCACCGTGGATGTCACCGGCGCGCTGGTCGTCATTCTGGCGTCTTTTTGCTGGGCAATCGGTTCCATTTATTCAAAAAAATTCAAGCACCCGGCGTCCATTTTCATGTCGGCTGCCTGCCAGATGACCGGCGGCGGCCTGTCTCTGCTGCTGGTGTCCCTGTCGTTGAACGAGAGCGCGGGCTTCAGTCTTTCCCAGGTGAGCCTGAATTCGTTTGCCGCTTTTTCCTACCTGGTCGTTTTCGGCTCCATGATCGCCATCTCCGCCTATGTCTGGCTGCTGCAGAATGCCTCCGCAACCAGTGTGTCGACCTATGCCTTCGTGAACCCCACCGTTGCCATCCTGCTCGGCTGGCTGCTCGCCGATGAGCAGATCAATGCCCACATCCTGGCGGGCGCTGTCATTATTTTGCTGGGCGTGATTCTGGTGATCCGGTCGAAAAGGTGAAGTCATCCAGAAGTCTGTACAATGTCCGCCTGAACACACCGTTGACTGGAAACCATGATCACTCCCGGCCATTATTATAAATTACCTGTCATCCGGGCCACTGCGAAGGGATTCCAGCTGGATGCCGGCACGCTGGGCGACGTCCTGTTACCCGGAAAGGAGGCCCCGGCGGGACTGAGGGTGGGAGACGCCCCTGAGGTCTTTCTCTACCTGGATTCGGCAGATCAGCCGCTTGCCACGACGGCCAAACCCAGGGCCTGCGTGGGCGAGTTTGCCTTCCTGAAGGTGGTTGCCACCTCCCGCCTGGGAGCCTTTCTGGACTGGGGACTGCCCAAGGATGTGCTGGTGCCTTTTGCTGAACAACACCGGCCCATGGAGCCGGGACATTCCTATCTGGTGTATCTGTACCTGGACAGGATAGACGGCCGTATCACGGCTTCTTCGAAAATCGACAAGTTTCTGGATGATGACAAGCCACACACCTTCAAGGCGCAGCAGGCCGTGGATCTGATCATCGCCAACAGCACGGACCTCGGCTACAAGGCCATCATCGATCAGAGTCACTGGGGGGTTCTGCACAACAGCGATGTGCCCCGGCGTTTGAGTTTCGGGCAGAGTATCAAAGGCTTCATCAAGCGGGTCCGGCCGGATGGAAAAATTGATTTAAGCCTGCAGGCTACCCGCGAAATCCGCAACCAGCATTGCAACAGGATCGAACATTACCTGAAGGAAAATGGCGCCTATGCGCCGGTCCATGACAAGTCAGACCCGACACTGATCGATCAATTATTCGACATGAGCAAGGCAGCGTTCAAAAAAGCCATCGGCACCCTGTACAAGGAAAAAATCATCATTATTGAAGAAGACGGTATTCGTTTGCTTGCAGCAGACAGCTCTCCCATTCGGGTCGTGGACGTGACAACAGAACCCCTCGAGCTTTACAAAATCCTGAAATTCGAAGGCCTCGTCGACAGTGGCGGAGCAGCCAAGGCAGCCATCGCTGACGCTCTGGTGCAGGTCAATGGCCGGGTGGAAACCCAAAAACGGAAAAAAATAGTTTCTGGCGACATCATCGAGTTCGAGGGGCAGAAGATACAGATCCAACGAGTATCCACTATCCCGGCCGCACCGCTCCCTGCCGCTGCGGCCGGCCCTGCGCCCCAGCCGGCAGGGGCATCCGCGCCAAAAAGTTCGCGCAGGGCCGGCATCGCTGTCACCAGCAGGGCCAGGACCAGACCCGAACCCGCATCCAGACCCACCACGGGGCCCTGGTCCGGCAGTGGCAATAAAAAATCGGCAGGCCGGAGAAAATTTCATGACAAATAACGATTGCCTGCGTCGAATCCGCTACATCCTGAATTTTGAGGATGCCCGAATGCTGGCTGTGTTTGCCCAGGCCGACCATCCGGTCAGCCGTGAGCAGTTGAGCGACTGGTTGAAAAAAGACGATGATCCGGCCTTTCAGACCTGTCCTGATGACACCTTTGCTCTTTTCCTGAATGGCTTGATCAATGATCAGCGTGGAAAAAAAGATGGTCCCCAACCCGAGCCCGAAAAACGCCTGAACAACAACATCATTTTCATGAAACTGAAAATTGCGCTGAATCTGAAAGCGGAAGCCATCCTCGGGCTACTGGCCCTTGCCGATATGCACATCAGCAAACACGAACTCAGCGCCTTCTTTCGCCGGCCGGACCACAGGCATTACCGCGAATGCAAGGATCAGGTGCTGCGCAATTTCCTGAAGGGATTGCAAATGCAGTATCGCGGGCAGGATTGACAGACTCCTAGCCCGGCAGACCCAGCAATTTAATCGCGTTGCCGTGATAAATTTTGGCACGCTCTTCTTCGCTGATATCCAGGCTGTCGATAACCTTGATGGTCTCGCGGATATACATCGGCCCCTTTTCCGGATCGAAGGGTGCGTCGGAGGCAAACACCACATGATCGGCGCCAAAGAAAGACAGGCAGCATTCTGTGGCTGCTTTGGAACCGAACACGGCTGTGTCTGCATAGAACATCTTGAAGTAATCCAGGGGGCGTTTCTTCAGCTCTTTCAGGAGTATCGAATAATCCACGCTGGACGTTCTGGCACCCAGCTGATCCCAGCCCGGTCCCACCCGGCCCTCGAAAAAGGGAATCATGGCGCCTCCGTGGTGGGTGATGATCTTGATGCCGGGGTGACGATCAAACAGCCTGGAAAATACCAGGCGCGCCATCGCAACCGAGGTATCGTAGGGCCAGCCGAAGGTCCACCAGATTTCATACAGGGAAGTCTCCTCGGTCTGGTAATCCGCAAAACTGGCACCCCGGGCCGGATGAATCCAGATCGGTTTGTCGATTTCGGCCATATAATCAAACACCGGCGCAAAGTCGGGATGATCCAGCGGCTTGCCCTTGATATTGGAAAACACCTGGACCCCGGCGGCACCCATTGCGCTGATGGCCCGCTTGGTTTCAGCCAGCACCACCTCGGGATCGCCCATGGGAATGGAGGCAATGAAACCCGGAAAACGCTCGGGATATTTCTGGCAAAGTTCCGCCATATCGTCGGTGCCTACTTGTGACAGCATCAGCTGATCGGCGGGTTTGGCCACTATTTCCAGGGGTGGCGAGGCCAGTGACAGAATCTGACTGTAGTCAGCGAAGCGGTCCATGACCCGGAAGCGTTCATCCAGGTCCGTCATCATCGGCACCTGCTCCGAACGCATGGTGATATTGGTCATTTCGCCGACCACTGATTTCAGTTTCTGATAAAAACGATCAGGCCAGATGTGGTTGAAAATATCTATTTTTTTCATGGGCAGGATGTATCCTTTGGATGGCTGGACAAACAGTGAAAACCAATGAACACTGCTTTTGTTTAAACAGGCCGATTCAAGCCCGTAGACTCTGCACCGACCCCTAGTACTGCAACCTGGAAATACTGAAACATGAAAGCGCGTCTTCGCACCCGTGGCAGCGTTGCAAGCCTTGCAAAGGCAACCAGCCTTAGCAGCGGCTTGCGCCTTGCCACAGGCACGAATCCATCACTTTCATTTTGTTCCACTACTTCCAGGTTGCAGCACTAGTGCGGGTTCAAAATACCAAAGGCAGGAGAGGGAAGCAACGACATTATTGCCTGCCACATCAACTGCCCGGGGCGCTGAACGGCTTCTGTCTGCCACAAGCTGGACAAAGCAATCAGTTATGCTACTCTACGCAAAGTTCTATGTACATCAGGCAAAAACAGAGAGCTCAATGATGCGTAAACTGGCGAGAATACTGTTGGTGATCAGCACAGTGACACTTGGCCTTGTCAGTGGTATGGCGCAGGGCCATCATAACTTCGCGGCCCAGTATGATGCCGAAAAAACCGCACAACTCCAGGGCGTCGTGGTCAAGGTGGACTGGCTTAATCCCCACGCTTATTTCTATATTGATGTTACCGACGAGAAAACCGGGGAAGTGCTTACCTGGGCCTGTGAGCTGGGCGCCCCCGTATCCTTGATGCGCCGGGGCTGGACCCGGCATTCTTTGAGCATCGGCGAGATCGTCAATGTCGAAGGCAATCTGTCCCGTGATGGCAGCACGTCCTTGAGCGCCTTCTCGGTGATCCTGGAAAGCAGCGGACAAAAACTGTTCTCCGGCCAAAATTGATTAGCAGTTTGTTGAAAAAGTCCATTCATGGACTTTTTCAAGCCGGTTTGCGGTACCTGTCCGCAAAGCGCAAATTCCGGAGAGTTCCGTCATGCCAATATCCAACAAAACCAACATCAGCCTGACCCTTGTTTTATCCCTGGGCATCCTGACAGGGGTTTGCCCGGGCGTCGTTTCCGCTCAAAATGTGGCCTATGACCCCAAGGCCCCCGCGCCCAGGCTGGCCGATGGCACGCCCAATCTGGGCGCGACCCAGGATGGCGAGGGATTCTGGGATCGGGGGCCCGGCCCGATGGTGGGTGGCGCCTTCTATCCACCGCCGGATGAAGTGCCCTTCAAACCCTGGGCCAGGGCCCTGTATGACTACCGGCAGGCCACATTGGCCAAGGATGACCCCCATGTGCGCTGTACGCCGCCGGGGGGGCCTCGCCAGTTTGCCGTACCTTTCGGTCTCGTCATCGTCCAGGCGCCTTATATGAAGCGCATTTTCATTCTTTCCGGCGGCTCTACCCGGCCCTGGCGGGAGATTTACATGGATGGCCGGGAACACCCCGACCCTGACTTGCTGAACCCCAGCTATTTCGGTCATTCCGTTGGACACTGGGAGAAAGACACACTGGTCGTGGATACGGTGGGTTTCAACGAGCGCTTCTGGATGCACCGGGAGGGCTATCCGCACACCGAACACCTGCACCTGATCGAACGCATCTCACGCCCGGACATGGGCACCCTGCGTTACGAAATCACCATTGACGACCCCTCCGCCTACACCGCAGCCTGGTCAACGGTCTGGACCAAGACCTGGACAGCAGGCGAAGAAATTCTTGAATACTTCTGTCACGACAATAATATCGACCAATACCATATGGTCGGCGACGAGTGATATCAAAAAGATCTGTGGCGCCAGCTTTTTTTACATACACCCTTTCATGAAGGATTACTGTGCGGTAGCCGGACGCATCCCCGCCGTTGTGGCATCTTCCTGTTTTTTCCGCTCGGCCGGCGGTATCCAGTAACGGGGTTTGATCGGCATCAGCAACAGGGTTCCCACCAGGGCGGCACAGGCATAGACAATCAGACCCACGGTAAAATCACCATTCCTGTCCACAAACATGCCCAGCAGCGGTGGACCGGCCGCATAGCCCAGGTTGATGCATACCGACATCACACCGATGGTCATACCCAGATTCTTGCTGCCCAGATAGTGTTTGGTGAGAATGGGCGCGTCCACGATCAGCCCACCATGCGCAATACCCCGGACGCTGATAAAAAGGAACAGCGTGAACATGCCTGCCACCGGCAAAGCCAGAAACACGGATACGGCCAGCAAAAAGTAGAAAAAGCGAATACCGGGAATGGAAAAACGATCGTAAATCCAGCCTGAACCTACTTTTGCCACCACGCCCATGACGGCCAGGAAGCTGCCGGCCCATTTGATATCCCGCATGATGATCCCCTTGTCCGCACTCAGGAAATTCACATAGTTCTGCATCATGGCCTGGTCCACGGCAGACACCACAAAGATGCCCACCGCGATCAGCCAGAAACCCTTGTCCTGGCTGATTTCTCTGAAGTGCTTCCACAGCCCGGTGTCACCTTTTTCCACGATCTTCCCGGCATTGACCGTTGTCTGCAAGTTGCCGGTTCGGGACATGAACACCAACCACAAGGGTGTGGCTATCAGAAAGGTGCCCAGACTCATCAATGCGGCAATGGAACGCCAGTTCATGGTCTCCAGCAGGGGCTGCCAGATCAGGGGCATCACAATTCCGCCGGTGCTGGTCGCCGTCAACACAATGCCGATGGCCAGCCCCTGGTTGATGGTGAACAGTCTCGATATCACCACCTTCATCGCTGCCACGATCGAGGAGGCGGATAAACCCAGTATCCCTCCGGCCAGGTAGTAGACCGGCAGCGTCGTCGCGAACAAGAACAGCAGCAGTGCAAGTCCCCCGCTCAAGGCACCGATCAGCACGGCGGTCTTCCCGCCTATCTTGTCCACCATGATTCCCATACCAAGCGCGGCCGCCGCTCCTACCAGAAACTTGGCGGTGGACAGCAGGTTGACCTCGGCATTGCTCCAACCGAATTCGGCCATCGCGGGACCATACATCCAGGGCAGGGAATAGGTAGGCACGCCAAAGGCAAAAAATATCAGCAAAAAAGCAACCACCAGCATGGGCCAGCCCTGCTGCATCTCTTCTTTGTCGGTCATCATTGCCTTCCTCCTCTTGATCTTGGTCCGGTTCTCAGGTGGTGCTCATTCGGCAGCGGCCTGGGGGCCGATCATATGTTCCGCATCTCTTCTTTTCTTTGTCGGTCATCATTGCCTTCCCCCTCCTGACCTTGATCTTGTTGATCCTGATCTGGTTCTCAGGTGGTGGTCATTCGGCAGCGGCCTGGGGGCCGATCATATGTTCCGCATCCCTGTTGTTTTCCTGACAAAGATAATCAAAGGGCTCGTTTCCTTCCACCCAGTTGATATACCAGCCCCCCGTCCAGGGCGCCGTATAGGCACCCGGATCATCCACGGTTGCCTCATATTCGATGGTATAGAAGTTGGTCCTGGTCAACCTCTCGATCAAATGCAATTGTGTGGTATGTGGCACACCTTCGCGGGACATCCAGAACTTGTCGTTAAAGCCGACGCTATCGATCACCAGGGTGTCACCCTCCCAATGTCCGACAGAATGCCCGAACCAGGAAGGTTCAGGATGCTCCGGATGAGCCCTGCCGTCCATGAAAACCCGGCGCCACGAATGCGGCGCACCCACCTGCAGAAAGACGATTTCCCCGGCATCCTCCAGTTGCAGTATTTCGAAACCATACGGCGTATGGAACATTCTGGGGCCGCCGGAAGGCTTGCAGCGGGTATGAGGATCGTCCCGGGTCAGAGAAGCCTGGCGGGCATCATAAACCTCTCTGGCCCAGGGCTGCCAGGGGATTTCGTCGATGGTCAGATTGGAAGGCAGATAGAGCCTGGGGTTGTCCAGAGCATTCGGTTTCAGATTCAGGAACAGCACCGCGCCGGCATTGCCCTCCCAGTTGCCGATTTCTCCCGCCGGCCCACTCAGATTGATACGGCCGTCAGGATGTCTGGGCGCCGGCCTCGATGGATCGTTGTTGCGGTTATTCTGCGCCAGGAACTGAGCTTGTACCGGGTCTTCCAACACTATCCCCGCTGTAATTGTCAGCAGGGCCGAAACAAAGTATCCAGATATCTTTTTCATCATGGGATCTATAACCTTCTTTTTCCGTTTCAGCACCGTTTTATTCATTATTCGCGGGTCACCTGGAACTGATATTCCTTCCCATTCTCATTCCAGATACCTTTCAAGGTTCTGTTACGAGAGCCTGTATCTTCCAGTACACCCTGAAAATCGACCTTGTCTCCGGCTTTGGTTGCAGCCTCGACATGCAGGGTCCAGCTGGGGGCATCGAGTTCGGTGAATGTGAAAGGAAAGGAATTGCGGCCTGGATTGACCGTCCCCTCCAGCTTGTCACCATCCCACTTCATGATCAGCAGCACCGGCTGCGAATCAGCACCTGACGTCAGCGTCCCGCGCCAGGTTCCGTCAAACGGATATCCTTCCTGGGACAGAGCCGGCACAGCCAGCAAAGGAAACCAAAGAAACGCAAAAAAACCTATATTTTTCACTATATTACCAATCTCATTCCAAAGCGTTCCTGTTCTCTTGAACGTCTGATCTTAACACAATGGACAAGCATGTCCACCCGGGATTTTCCCGGGATTTTCCTGTCTGCCGGCCCCAGGCCATCATGCCCGCGCAGATGGGAATCCAGTCGTTGCCTGCTCTGTCTCCCTGCCTGCGCAGGGGTGACGTATTACGCAGAGCTGACGTGGATATTCCTCCCGTCATTTGCGAGAAAGCGGGAATGACGGAACGCGATTGTAGCGATAGATTCTGACTCCTGATCAAGACACTGCAAACAAATCATCATCGAAAGCTTGCCACCCGCAGTTATCATCCACTACTATCTGACCGAATGGTTAGATTTTAATAAAACAGAAACCATTTACAAAAATACGAAAGCTCTGTTTCCAATAAGAAATTGAAAGGGGGAGATGTCGATGTCATTCAAATCCGGAAATTTTCATTATCGAAAACTCACTGCTGCCGTCGCCCTGTACTGCGCCGGTCTGACCACTGCCACCGTCCAGGCTCAAGAAGCGCAAGAAGCGGCAATAGAAGAAATTCTTGTGACGGGCTCGTTTATCATGCGCCAGAGCGACCAACCGCGGCCCATTTCGGTAATCAGCAGTGACGAAATCCAGCAGATGCAGCAAAAAAGCTCCATTTCCGAACTTTTCAAAACGCTGCCGCAGGTTACCGGTTCGGTGTCCGGCATCAATACACAGGAAGGTGGCGGCAATTCGCCCACCAACACCATCAACCTCAGGGGGCTGGGCGCCCGGGCCACGCTGGTCCTGCTCAACGGCAAACGGCAAACCATCGACGGCAGCGGCGAAGGCGTTGATGTCGACAACCTGGCACCTTCCATCATGATCGAACGCATCGAACTGCTCACCGACGGAGCCTCCGCCACCTATGGCAGTGACGCGGTGGCAGGTGTCGTCAATTTTATCACGCGCCGCAATTTTGAAGGCACCGAGATCAGGTCCAATATTCAAAAAATAGAAACCTCGAAAGGCAACGACCCCGATGTCCAGTTTGGCATTGTCTCGGGTGTCAAGGGCGAGAGACTCGGCATCGTGGCCGGCCTGGAAGTCAACCATACCGAAACCATTCTGGCCGAAGAGGTTTTCGATGAAGAAAGAATGCTGATTACCCTACAGTCCAGTTTCGCCAATCCCGGCTCTTTTGTACCCGGCTCCACCGGATCGATCGTCGCCGGACGACGTCCGGATCCGCTGTGTGGCAGTCAGACTCTGGCGCCGGGTCTGCGTGCAGGCGTGCTCAATGCTGCCGGTAACGGCTGTCTGAATATCAATTCCCTGGGCCGCACCCTGCAACCGGACCATACCCGCATCAATGGCCTGGCCGTGGTTACCCATGACCTGGGCCACGGCATTACCGGCGAATACGAACTGGGTTTTGCCCATACGGAATACGATATTCCCTTCGGCTTTGTGACCCCGCTGCTGCCGCCCCTGCCGGTGGTTCCCGCCAACAACCCGGGGGTCATCGCAGCGAATGCGGCAGACCCGAATTTTCCGATTCAGGATTATCGCTGGTGGGGCCGGCCATTGAGTTCCGCTGACGGCATCACCGGCGCCATACATGGTTCCGAACAGGATACCTACCGGCTGGCAGCCGAATTCAACGGACCCATTCTGGAGACTGGCTGGCAATGGCGCCTGTCCGGCACCTCGTCCCGCAACAAATCGGTATTCACCAGCCTGGACACGCTGAATGATCGCCTGTTGAATGCTCTGAACGGCTACGGCGGCCCCAACTGTGGCCAGACCCCGGCTTCCGATCCCAGTGGACAGTTCCAGGGCAGTGGAAACTGTCTGTGGTTCAATCCCTTTGCCAACCATAGTCTGGCCTCTCCCGGCGATCCGGAATTCAACGATCCCTCGGTAACTGACTTTTTCATCGGTGACCGCGTCAATACCGGGGTTGGGGAATTGCGCACCATCAATGCCATGGTGGCGGGTGATCTTTTCGACTTGCCCGGTGGCACCACCAGCGTGGCCCTGGGCTATCAGTTCCGCAAGCAGCAGTTTTCCCAGGATTGGGACGAGGTGACCAATGGTGGCTTCAGCGCCGCCACCGGCACCGGCTTCCGTTTCAATCAGGATCCGCTGCCCGATTTTTCCGGAACCCGGGATACCGATGCGGTGTTTGGCGAAATCGTCCTGTACCCGATCGACAATCTCGAATTGCAGGCTGCGGTGCGCTATGAGGACTTTGGTTCCAGTGATTCCGTGGACCCCAAATTTGGCCTGATCTGGAGTCCCATGGAGAGTCTGAGTCTACGCGGCACCTATGGCACCTCCTTCCAGTTGCCGCGGGAAATAGAAATGTTCGGAGCCAGCACCGGCGGCGCCTCGACCCGCTCTCTCGGCGGTGAGGGTATCAATGCCCGCGGTGTCTCGAATGGTAATATCAATCTCAGGCCAATCACCTCGGACAACTGGACGGTCGGCCTGACCTGGAATATCACTGACGGCCTCAGTCTTTCAGCAGACTGGTGGGATATCGAATTCAAGGACCTGGTTGCCGCTGAAACCGCTGATCTGATACTTCTCGCCGATATGGCGGACGGCTTTATCACCGCCCCCCAGATCGTGCTGCGCGATGGCGTTCCCAACGAGGTCTGTGAAGTCACCGGACGCTGGAGCGGCAGCGGTCCCCTGCCGGCAGGCTGCATCAGCGGCAATGACATCCAGACCTTCGTGACCAGCTTCATCAATCAGGATGGACAGAACACCAATGGTCTGGACTTTACTCTCGACTACCGTTTCGATGCCCTGGGCAGCGAATGGGGCGCCAGGGTGAACGCCACCTGGACCAATCAGTATAATATTTTCAGCTCTGGTCAGAAATTTGATGGTGTCGGCAGCCACAATACGCTCAACCTCGGCGTGCCCAATGCCGAATGGCGCGGCAATATTGCCTTCGACTGGCGCCGGGGCGACACCTTCGCCCGGACCACCCTGCGTTATATTTCAAAGCTGAAGGAGGATGACGTGGCCAACAGTCCACTGACAGAGGAGGATAATTTCATCACCGTGGATCTGGTGGCAGGCGCCAAACTCTTCGGCAACATCGATCTCACCGCCACCGTCCTGAATGTCTTCGATGCATCAGACCCGGCCAAGCAGAATACCCTGCTGCCGGTGACGACCTCGATTTATGACTGGCGTGGCCGGGTCTTCCGCCTGGGTCTGGGCATGAGCTTCAACTGATTAGGGTGGATAACTCTGGGGCCGTAGAGACACCCCAGAGTTATTCGAGGTTCCCCAGCGCTCCGAGCGGGATCAGCGCCAGTAGACAAAGCCCTGAGCGGTGCCGGTACCGGCTTCGCTGCGGTAGCAGGGAATGTAGTCGATGGTCCCGCCAGCAAGACCGGTATCAAACAGAGCGCCGGCGGCGGCTATCCAGTTGCGGATTTCCGAGGTGCCCTGTTTCAGTATGTTCTGCGGGACTGAGCTGAGAAAGCTCTTGTCTTTCTCTTGCAGGGCCGTCAATAAGCGCTGATCGAAATCCTCATCAATCGTAAAGTGGGTCAGACCGCCGGAGCCGAACACCGCCACTCTGAGATCCTTGTCCCAGGCCTTGACGCAGCGTCCGATGAACTCGCCCATGTCGAAACAACGCTTTGCGGTTGGTTGATTCGGCGGAAAAAACGTATTGGTGATGACCGGCAGGATCGGAACCGCCTTGTCCTTCATCACGCGCCGGATTATCCAGCTGAAGGCGTGGGGGGTGCCGATATGATGATGCTTGCCGGTATCCGGCCACTCCCGGCTGGCGGCAAAATCAAAGCCTTCTTCCAGGGCTTTGGCAAACACGATGTCTGCCAGCTCGGGCAACCCCGGCCAGACCACGGGCACGTCCGGGCGATAGGCCCATTCACTCTCCCGGATACCGACCGGCAGATGCGCGGAACGTTCCTCTTCCATGGGTTTCTGCCAGAAGGTATCGCCATGATAGATGGTAAACATGGGCTGCATGCTGTCCCTGATCAGTTCGCGCTGATCATTGCCCATGATGATGGCCACATCGGGTTTCACCTCATCCCATAGTTGAGCCAGTCTGGCCACGCCCTGCTGGCAACGGGCATGGCGCCGGGTTCGTTCTTCCAGCGTGATCTGCTCGGCAAAGTTCTCATGCCTGCGCAGTGCCACGAGTTCCTCGAAACTGTATTCGCTGCCCCTGAACCAGTGTCTGATCTTGTGATCATGGGGCACCCTGAGCATCCACTCCTCGGGGCTGGTGTTGAGGATGGGGCCGTGGGTGCTCCACATGCCCAAGACGATTTGCGCCATGGTCCGGTCCTTTTGCTACAGTTTGAAAACCTTCTTCGCGTTGCCTTCAAAAATCTTGTACTTGTCTTCCTCACTCAGCCACTCGATGCTCTGAATCAGCGGCACGGTGCGATCGTAGGTTTCCCCGGTTTCATGGTTGATGGAGGAACCCACACCGGGACACTCGGAACCATAGAGCACATGATCGACGCCTACCACCTTGATCAGCAGTTCCAGCGCTTCCCTGCTATAGAGCACGGTGTCGTAATACATGTTGCGCATGCGGTCGATGAACAAACCCTTGCTGTTTTCACCCTGGGCGCCGCCACGGGCGGAACCGGCGTTGAAACGCCCCACCTGGTAGGGCATGGCTCCCCCGCCGTGAGACACAACCACCTTGAGTTCGGGAAAATCCTCAAACACAGAGGAATTGACAAAGCCATAGACCGCTGTGGTTTCCTCATTGATGAAATACATGCTGTAGGGTTCACGCTGCGGATTTCTGGAACCTGCGGTATGAATATGCAGTGGTACATCCAGTTCGCAGGCCTTTTCATACAGCGGGTACCAGTAGCGGTCACCCATGGGCGGCGCCTTGTTACCGTCGTTTTCATAGGGATCGGGGTTCAGCAGGAAGCCTTTGAAGCCATAGGTCTTGACACAATACTCCATCTCGGCAAGCACCACACTGACCGGCTCGCCACCCTGCTGCGGCAGCCCGCCGATTCCAAAAAACCGGTCCGGCATCAGTCGCACACTGTCGGCGATGATCCTGTTGACTTCATGAATGTACCAATCCACCAGGTATCCCGGCTTTTCAGAATGCATGGTCTGAAATGGTCGGGGTGAAATGAGCTGCATGTCAATCCCGTTATTGCGCATGTGTTCGAGATGACCACAGGGCGCCATTTCTTTGCGGTTCCAGGCGGCAAGCAGCTGCTCATCGCTGTAGTTGACCGCACCTCGGCCATGGGAGCCGCGATGAGACACCAGGCCGGCCTTGTAGCCTGCCAATTGCGGGGGAGCCGAGACATGGGCATGACAATCAATGATCACTTTGCTGTTTCTCCGAAGGGTTCAGGATGTGGGCAGTTTACAGGCTGCCGGTGCAGATTTGTAGAAAATCAGGCACTGTGGCATGTGTATCATTTATCCGGGGTTTGCAGGGAATGGTACTTCATCTGTGCCCTGGCCTCGGCGATGCTGTGGCCTTCGGCAAGGTATTGGCGAATTTTCGCCTCCGCCGCATCGATCTGTTCGGCAACATTCAGGACCTCTTCTTCGCGGGCCGCCGGGATCACCACGACCCCATCGGCATCACCCCGGATCAGGTCTCCCGGCTGGACCCGGGCATCACCGATGGTCACCGGCACCTGCTCGGCGTCCACCTGTACCCTATCCTTGCCGGTACGCATGGAATAACTGCGGCTGTAGATGGGATAGCCCAGGCTCAGGCACAGGTGCACGTCACGGCAGGCGCCGTCGATCACGGTGCCCGCCAGGCCTTTCTTGTCGGCCAGGAAGGTCAGGATGTCGCCCCAGACCGTGGCATCCTCACGACCGCCATTGTCAATGACCACCACGGTGCCAGGTTCCAGTTTGTCAATGAAGTCACCCACGGTACCGGGATTGTGCGCATCGACCGGACCATAGAGTATGGTATAGGCACGTCCGGCCAGACGGAAATCATGATCGCGTGGCTTGATGCCCAGGCACTGTCCGGCTATGCGCAATTTATCCAGTGCATCGCTGAGCGTGGCCGTGTCCAGCTTGCCCGCTCTTGCCACATTTTTATCTTCAGCGGTCATTCATTTCCCCGTTTTCATTGCTTGTTCAGCATGTTTTCGTAATTCGTACCCATGACCTGCGATACCGGCCTGCCGGCCAGTACATCCGCCGTCATGAGCCTTTCCTTGCCGGCAATGGCCTCTGCCGTCGCAAGCACGCCGGCGGCAAGCGCCTGCGGCACGAACACCACACCACTGCCATCGGCAATCACGTAATCGCCCGCGTTGACCACGACATCCCCCACCTTGACGGGCGTGCCGAAGGATTCTTCAAACACCCTGCCCCGGGCCGTGCGGGTGGTGACAAAGCGGGAAAACACCGGAAAGCCGATGTCTTCATACTCATCGATATCCCGCGCCGGACCCTCCATGATGACACCGCGCACACCCTTGATCTGGGCGGCATTGGCCAGGACGCCGCCCCAGCCGGCACAGTCGATGCCGGTGCGCTGTTCCACCACGATCACCGTCTGGCTGTCGGCCGCCTCGATGGCGGCCGTGCCCAGGTGACGTCTGGAACCGCCTTCCGGTGCCGTGTCGTGCAGTTTGACCGTCTGTACCCGGCCGACGATGCGCTTGCGGGTGGAACGGCGCTGCAGACCGGACACCGCGCCCGGCGAATTCAGCGCGTCCAGCGCATCGGACACCGCACAGGCATCCAGCTTTTCCATTCTGGCAATGATCTCTTTTACATCCACCGCTTCACCTCCGTCACAGTACCGGGATGATACCGCAAAGGACTTTCTGCAGAAACTGCTGCCCGGCGCTCGGCTTGCTTTGGCAGGACTGCCGGCCATCATCGTGGGACACCCGCAATCGGACGGTCATGAATGGGGACACGGATAAGGAAGCCCTGAATAACTCTGGCGTATCTCTGGCCTGTCAGGCAGTGCCAGGGCCAAGGCGCCCTTGCGAAGGTCAGTTCGCCTTTTCGCGGGCGCTTGCCCAGAGCGCCCTCCCGGTCTCGGTGTGGATGACCGAGGAGGCATTGGCGGTGTTCGTGCCATCGCGTGCGCCGAAGCCTTTGATGGTCAGCTGCACTCCCGGCTTGACTGTGTCAGGCGTCATACCGCTGCGCATCAGTGAGTTGATGCCGAGCAGTTCAATGGCCCAGCGCTGAGGCTCGCCGGCCTTGTCCTCTGTCTCGATGAAAACCCAGGCGTGGGGGTTGGTCCATTCAACATTCATGACGGTGCCTGTCAGATTCACCGGTCGTCCCACATCAAACTGGGCCGAAAATGAATGGTGTGCCAATGCACTGGCAGACAGGATCAGGGTTCCGAGCCCCGGCAAAAGTGATCTTGCGATGCGCATGACATGCCCCCCTGTTTGGAGTTCTTGTGTTCAAATGATAAAACTATACTATAGGCTGCTCAGGAAAAGACCAATAAAAATCATCGGGTCGATCATCGGAATCTGAGCAGGAGGGGCCTTAGTGAAACAACTTGCGACTTTCATCATTCTGCTGGCACTGACGGCGCCGTTGTATGCGCAGTGGTTGGATCTGACCACGCCCGGCATTCCGCGGACCGCGGCAGGCGAGCCGGACCTGGGTGCTCCGGCACCCAGGGATGCCCAGGGCCGTCCCGATCTGTCCGGTCTGTGGGTGCCCGTGGCCGCACAGGGAGGACTGTTCGATACGAAAAATATCCAGCCCTGGGCTCTTGAGACCATGGCACGGCACGAGAGCAACTTTTACGCCGATGACCCGCGTTTCCACTGTCTGCCCAGCGGACCGGGTGCCTATCCGGCAGGACTGTCCGTAGGAGGGACGCGGCGGATCGTACAGCATCCGCGTGTGGTCGCAGTGCTCAACCCGGACATGAGCTACCGGCAGATATTCATGGACGGCCGCGACCTCGAGGCGGCACCGTTCCCTACCTGGATGGGCTATTCCGTCGGTCACTGGGAAGGCGATACCCTGGTGGTGGAAAGCAATGGCTTCAATGACAAGACCTGGTTGACCCGCGAAGGCCTGCCGCACACGGCGCAGCTGCGGATTACCGAGCGCTACCGGCGCACGGATTTTGGCCACATCGAACTTACGATCAGCTACTCGGACCCCGGCACTTTCACCCAGCCGGTGGAGGCCGTCGTCTCGCTGGAATACCGCGCCGATGCAGTGATGATGGAAGTCGTGTGTAACGAATCCTCGATGGGCTCCAACCAGTGGAACGGTGAAATCTCCCAGTCCGATGAGCAGGAGGTTGACGTGCCCGTTGAGGTGCTGGAGAACTATGTGGGCACCTATCAGGGCGCCTGGCTGAGCAGCCTGATTACGGCTGAATTCATACTCGAGGACGGCGAGATATATCTGGTCAGGACCCCGCGTTACTCGGACACCGGGGGCAATACCGATTCGGCGAAATACCGTCTCGTTGCCCAGTCCCAGACCGCCTTCGACTGCAGCTGCGGGTTGGGCTTCGTGTTCACGGTTGACGACAGTGGCGTGGCCACCGAAGTCGCGGAGATTCATGTCTCGGGTGCCTGGCCTTTCGAACGTGTGCGTTGACAGTGACGGCACTTCCCTGTGCCGTTTGGCAGACTTGCTGGGAGCCTGTCGGACTCCTAGGAGCCTATCGGACTCAGGCTGATTCTACTGCGGCGGCGGGAAATCGGCCCCTTTTTCCGCTCTTTTTCGTTAAATAGACCCCACTATTCGCCTCAAAAGACCGAAAAAATGGACTCGATTTCCCACTCGCCTCGCTACGAACACCTGAGTCCGACAGGCTCCTAGAAGGTTCGTTTCACTGACATGCCCCACTCCCGCGGCGAAGCGATATTGCCCTGCTGCCGCTGCAGCAGGCCCACCAGACTGAGCTTGCCATGGAAGTATTCCTTGTCCGTCAGGTTGGTGCCAAACACCGCAATGGTCCAGTCCTCATTCGGGGACGTCCAGGTAGCCCTGGCGTTGAGCAGGGTGTAGCCTTCCTGGAATCCGATGGAAGGATCACTGGCAATGGGATCATCCGCACTGAACCAGATTTTGGACTGGTAGACGGTATCGGCCCGAATCGCCAGGGAACTGCCATTGGCCATGGGGATGTCGTAGTTCACCCCCACAGAGCTGGAGTACTTGGGCGAACGCAGGCCCGGGCAGGCCTTGCCATTGGAATCCCGGGTACACAGGTCGGAGCGGCCCGGGTCTTTTCTGAAAAAATCCAGATAACCAAAGGTTGCCTCGATGGACAGGTTTTCAATGGGTTGAAACAGGGCTTCAAGTTCAACACCCTTGATGCGCGTGGTACCGGCGTTGATCGTTCTGAACCAGAGATTACCCTCACTGTCAAAGTCCTGCGCAGGGCTTTGCTGATCGGTGTAATCGGTATAGAAGAACGCCGTATTCAGACGCAGTCTTTGCCCGAACCAGTCACTCTTGATGCCCAATTCCCAGGTTTCCGCCTCTTCCGTGCCGAAGGATTCCACCTGCACGACACTGGAGGGCCGAGGACCGAAGCCCCCCCCACGAAAGCCGGTTGACCAGGAGCCATAGACCATCATGTCGTCATTGAGCACATAGTCCAGTCCAACCTTGGGAGACACCTTTTCGGCACTGACCGACACGGGCGCGTTGTCGATGATGATATCGAGACTCAATTGATCCTGGCGCCAGATGATCGTGTCCTTGTCATCCTCGGTATAGCGCAGACCGGCAGTAAGACTCAAGCTGTCGGTAATGCCGTAGGTGCCATGGGCAAACACGGCCCAGTTCTCGGTCTCCTGGACATCCTTGTGGTTCTGCGCGACGAAGAACAGCGGGAACAGGGCGTTGAAACCCTGATTGGAATCATCGGCGTTGTAATAAAACCCGCCGAAGGCCCAGTTCAAGCGGTCTTCAAAGGCCACACCGGTTACCTGGATTTCCTGGCTGAACTGGTCATGCTTGCTGGTATCCCAGGTAATATCTTCCGGCAGGGGAGAACCGTCAGAGTCACGGCCGAAGGTATTCGTAAAATCACGATAGGCCGTTATCGACTTGACATGGACATTATCAGAGACATCCCAGTCGATAACAGCACTGAGACCGTATTGGTCCATCTCTCTGACGTTTTCGACCAGCTTGCCGGTAATGTCATCCCGGCCAAAGCGGTGAAAACTGGTGAAATTGGAATCCGTGATGAAACGGTCATCGAAGGGGACGCCATAGCGGGGGATCGCCACCAACTGGTTCCAGAGATCGGTCAGGCCGGCACCGAAGGTCGGGTCGATAATGGTGAATTTATCGGCCGGACCACTGTTGTCCTCCCGGATGTAATCCACGGAGACGTTGACTTCCACCGTGTCACTGGCCAGCCAGCGAAAAGCTGAACGGATGGAGCTGACATTCTCTTCGCCCAGTTTATCCACGATACAGCCCTTTTCGGAACGCGTATCGGTGGGACCCACCACCGTGCCCAGGCCCGGTTCAGTGCCACCGGCTCCCAGGCTGCCCGGGCCGTTGACACATTCGAAATCGAGAATATTGAAGTAACCATCACGCCTTTTCGAAGAGGCTGACACCCGCATGAAGAGCTCATCTTCCAGCAGAGAAACGTCGAACGAGCCACGCAGATCAACCCGGTCGAAGCGTCCATAGGTGGCTTCGACGAAACCACTGTTGTCGCCCTGGGGCTTTTTGGAAATCATGCGCACGGTGCCACCGATGGCATTCTTGCCAAACAGGGTTCCCTGCGGGCCGCGCAGAATTTCCACGCGTTCCAGATCCAGCAGATCGAACAGGGCGCCCTGGGGGCGGCCGTGATAGACATCGTCGATATAGATGGGCACACCCGGCTCAAAGGACAGGGAGTTGTCCCCCAGACCAATGCCCCGAATATAGGCTGCGGCTGTTGAACCCCAGCCCGCACCCAGCGGCTGGATCACGGTATTGGGCGCAAAGGAATCCACATCGGTAATGCCGGTCAGGCTCCTCGCCGTCATGGCTTCACCCGACAGGGCCGTAATGGCCAGCGGAGTCTCCTGCAGGTTTTGTTCGCGGAATTGTGCTGTTACCACGATTTCCTGAAGAGGCCCTTCCTGGGCGAAGACTTGATGGGAGGTGCCGAGAGCAGCGCTTGTTGCCAGGGCGGATAAAACGGCTAGACGTAATTTACCCTTTCTTTTCTTATTCATTTCATTCTCCATTTACAAACCCTGAAGGGAATGCATTTTATAGTTATGGGTATTGTTGTTGGACGGCCCAATCCCGGACCTTCTCAGAGATACTCAATCAGCATCTCCGAGAACGCGGCATGATAATGTATGAACAGGCGGTTTTGAAGAAAAAAGAGAAATATAGAGTGGTTCTTGTCATCATCCCTGCGCAGGCCGGGGGCCAGAACAGGTGACCATTGGATTCACGCTTTCGCGGCGATGGTGTATCGCGCGGGAGCGACGCAGGTCTCGTGGGGATGATGCAGTCTGCGAGGAGGATGCAAGGACTATGATGCGGTCGACACTAGTGTTATGTCACCCCTCCTTTACCGCATCAGAGCCTGCCAGCGTCAGGTTCTAACACCTTGCGTCCACTACAGGGATGCATTCGTTATAAATTTTTTTCATTCTCTTTGTTGTGCCAAACCCTTAATATATAGATTATTTCATCGCTGATAAGATAACGTAGCATATAGTTGTCTATATATAGATCACGGATTTTCTCGGGGTCGGATGCCTTCAAAACGGGAAGGCCCATTCGGGGAAATTGCTTCAGTTTATCTATCCCTTCTTGTATATCTATCGCAATTCGACGGGCTGCGAATGGATTCTTGGTCTCTACAAATTCAACCACTCTGTTGAGATCCGCGACGGACTCCGGCGAATACCTTATCTTCATAGTTTGGGTGGCGATTTGCGATTATTTGTGCCCCAGCCACTCAGCCAGGCATTCACATCTTCTTCATCGATAGCGTTGCCCGCCTTTATGGATTCGAGCGCTTCCAGTGTATCTTGCCACCTTGAATCTTCCATGGATTGTCTCGCAATAAAATCTTTAATTGCTTGATTTATAATATAATTTTTACTTCTATCAAGTTTTTTGGAAAGCGCCTCCAGGGAGGAGCCGACATCGTCAGCGATTCGAATACTCGTAATACTCATTAAAATAACCTCGGCGTAGTGAAATGTATTACATATTATTACGTTCGATGGGGTGTGGCTAGAAGAATTTACAACCGGCGACGCAGAAGGAGTCTCCAACTCCAATGTTTCAGATTTCACATAGCAACGCGATTTTCATCTCAAATGTCGCTCAAATCATGCCCTGAATTTTGCTCAGAGGTTTTTCTACAGCCTCAACGCCGTCCGTTTCTCAGCGGCGAAAGCATAGTGGCGTGGCTTTTGCGCTTTTTTCAAAAGGCACGACACCATGACTTTGTCCGCCTGCAGGACTTAGCCACTGCTCTCATTCAGGCGCCCTTCTACATACTTGTGCAGAATGCTGGAAACCAATGTTTGATAGAGGATGCCTTCTGCAAGGGCCTTTTTCTGAAGCCTCCTAAGATCATTGGAAGAAAGACGAATATTAATTCGAGCGTCTTTCTTGAACATCGCGTCCGCGTACGCTTCATGTTGCTTCTTGATCTTTTCAGAGCCCTTGGAACGTTTAAGTTTTCCAGCTTCAAATGCACTTAAAATTTCACGCTCTTCCTGATTTAATTTGCTCATTTCTTGCTACCTCGAAATGTCTTCGTAGCTTTGCGACTAGGAGCCTGCGCCGTAGAAACGATCAAGCCGAGGGTTTTCCACATTGAGGCCATTTTTTCGATCGTCCGAGGCGCATAGTGGTGACTATGTAACGAGGAGGATCGGGAAAATGGACCAATGTGGGGAAGTCGCAGGCCGATTGGTTTCTACGGCGCAGACTCCTCGGTGCCATCCAGAAACTGCTCAGCCAGGCTGATGCTCTGGGGGTGGACTGGCCCTAGTCGGCCGACCTGGACGATGTGCGTCTGGCCCGGTTGTTCTACCCCTCAGCCGATGCCACACCTTCCACCCGCTTCCTCCGAACTCGTCCCGGGCCTTTGCAGAAGCCACGGTTTCGACATCATCTCTGGAACAGCATGCAATCTTCGACTTCCCTGTTCACGGATTGCTTCGTGGCACACTGCAAAAGGCATGACAACGCGATTTGGTCCGGCTGCAAGAATTAACGATTTTCAAATTGTTGTTGAACCCAAGCCGGGTCTCTCCTCATTGGCAAAAATGCTATGACGCAAGCAACAGAATCAGCTATCTCGTAGTAGACCGCATATGGAAAACGTCTTGAAAGCAGCCGGAATAATCCAAAATAGCGCAGCTGATGCACTCCAGCATAAATTGTCAATGACTCAATATCAGAAACAAGACTATCCCAAAAGTATTGGCCTACTCCTGACTCCTGTTGGTCATAGAAGTCCCGACCTACAACCAAGTCGTCTGCCGCTTCTTCCAGGATTACGATGTTGCTAATTCTTTGCAACGTAGTAGCCCTTAAGTGTTTCAAGTGAAATGTAAGCGCTCAATAAACCCCATCTAATAATTGTTCGTCGTCTGCAGTATCTTTCC
>JAVVEZ010000140.1:0-4660 GCA_032250895.1 Pseudomonadales bacterium
GCTGCGCACGATGCCGCCGGCGCGGGGCATGGCACCATTCGCAGCAGGCTGGTTCCTGTCCTGGCAGCGCAATATTCATGCGTCCCTGTTCTATAGCTGTTACCGCCAACTGCTTGACATGCAGCAGGATGGCAGCCCGATGAAAGCCCTGATCGCGGCTTATCGGGAATATCTTGAACACGCGGGTTCAGACAAGAACGAACCTGTTCTGGAGCTGACCCGGGCCTGGGTCATGCTGCGTTTTTTTGACAGTGGCCTGCTGCATTTTTCCCATTGTGGCAGTTGTGGCTACCCCTTCATCATTCCGGATGACAAGGCTGAAAAACCGTTTTGCGGTGTCTGCCTGCTGTCCCTCGATGCCATGCCTGACACCATGTCCTGACAACTGTCCCCCCGGCCTCATGATCTGCCCTGCGTTTCGTCGAATGGGGTCTGCGGCGGCACCCGAGCCGCAGCGAAATCAAGAAAGCAGTGAAATTTCTTTTACTGAATCACCGTCTATGGTATAGACTCGGAACCCTGTTTTGGTGTGGAGTTCATGGGAGCTTCCGGAACAGCCCCCAGATTTTTTTGTTTTTTTATCTGCAATCAGATAGTTGCGTAAAATTACAAAAAATATGACAGCGGATTCAGTGAGTCTTGTTGACAAGCGGGCGGAAGGAGAGAAGACGTGAGCGAAAAAAGTCTGCTGGGTGAAATGCAACAGGTGCAATTGGCAATTGAGCTGATTGAAATGGGTGCGCGCCTGCAAGTACTGGAAACTGAAATAGAGCTGAGTCGCGGGCGCCTGATCAAGCTGTATCGGGAGGTTCGTGGCAGTTCCCCGCCCAAGGGCATGCTGCCCTTTTCAACGGACTGGTTTACCACCTGGCGTCCCAATATCCATTCTTCGCTGTTCTACAGTTTTTACCAGCAGTTGACCGATGTCCAGGGCTGCGAACGCATGGAAGGTTTCATAAAGGCTTACCGGTTGTATCTGGAGCAGATCAATATGGAGGGAGGCGAGCCCGTGCTGGAAATGACCCGGGCCTGGACGCTGATTCGTTTCTTTGAAAGTGGCCTGCTCGACTTGTCCACCTGTATCGAGTGCAGCGGTCATTTTGTCGTTCATGCCTATACGCCATCGCAGCACTTTGTGTGTGGTATCTGCCATCCGCCTTCACGGGCCGGAAAAACCCGCAAGCATCTGGAAAGTGAAAAATTATCCAGCGCCCTGCACGGCCATTCATTCACGCCGGACTCCGCCCTGCATTGATGCAGCCCGGCGGTTCTGCACCTGGCCGCATCTTGCAAGAGTCCCATCTGGCCATGCTGGACCAGCTCTGTTGAGCTGGCGGTTCCACGAATAAGGGAACTTTGCTGGCCTTATTCAGGCAATTGCCCTCTCCCTTCCTTCTTCACAATATCCGCCATCATAGACCGGGATGCGGATGTGCAATGGCCGAGAGTGGCGACGACGAGGAAAAAACCGAAGAAGCGACCCCTCATCGCGAGGAAAAGGCCCGGGAGGAGGGCCAGGTTGCCCGGTCCCGGGAGCTGACGACGTTCATGCTGCTGCTGGCGGGGACGGGCGGTTTGTGGTCCCTGGGTTCGGTCCTGTATCAGCAGCTCGCGCAGGTCATGGAGGAGGCCTTCCTGTTCGATCGCAATCAGGCCCTGGAGGTCGGGCCCATGCTCAGCCACGGCTGGCATCTCGGTGAGCAGGCCATGCTGGCGATGCTGCCCATTTTTCTGGTGCTGGTGCTGGTTGCCCTGGTCGCTCCAATGCTGCTGGGAGGCTGGTTGTTCTCGCCTGAGGCACTGAAACCCCAGTTGTCGAAACTGGACCCGATAAAGGGCCTGGGCCGGCTTTTTTCCGTGCAATCCGTGGTGGAACTGCTGAAGGTGGTGGCCAAGGCCCTGGTGGTGGCGGCCGTCGTCATATCTTTTCTGTCGTCACGTACCGACGAACTCATGGCATTGATGAACCAGCCTGTCGAGCAGGCCTTGGCCAATGGCCTGCGTCTGACGGCACTGGTCAGTGCCCTGATGGTGTTTGCTTTGGTGGTGGTGATTTTGATCGATGTCCCCTACCAGTTGTGGGACCACGCCAAAAAATTGCGGATGAGCAAGGATGAAATCAAGCGTGAGCACAAGGAGGAGGATGGCGATCCTCAGATAAAGGCGCGCATTCGTTCCCAGCAACAGGCCATGGCACGCAGGCGGATGATGAGCAAGGTGTCTGACGCGGATGTGATTGTGACCAACCCGACGCATTATGCCGTGGCGCTGCGCTATGACGAAAACAAGATGTCGGCACCCAGAGTCGTTGCCAAGGGTGCCGATGCCGTGGCGGAGGCCATCCGGCAATTGGGCAGGGAACACGGCGTTCCTCTGCTGGAAGCTCCGCCCCTGGCCCGCGCCTTGTACCGCCACGTGGATCTGGATCGGGAGATTCCTGTGGCACTGTACACCGCCGTGGCGGAAGTGTTGGTGTGGGCCTTCAATCTGAAACGGAGCCGGGAGCCTGGCGTTGCCCCACCATTGACGCCGACCAATCTTCCGGTGCCGGCGGAGCTGGACGATATCCCGCCCGGGTCTGACACTGGAGAGACGCCATGACGGCACTGATGGGATATTTCAAGAACAATAAATGGCTGAAGGAATCACGCCTGAAAGTGATGGTGGGCCCCATCCTGATTCTCATCGTCTTGTCGATGATGATCCTGCCCCTGCCACCCTTTGCCCTGGATCTTTTTTTCACCTTCAATATCGCACTGTCGGTACTTGTCCTGCTGGTGAGCATGTTTACCAGCAGGCCCCTGGACTTCGCCGCCTTTCCCGCTGTTCTGCTGTTCACCACCCTGCTGCGTCTGTCCCTCAATGTGGCATCGACCCGTGTGGTGTTGATCGAGGGACATCTGGGGGGAGACGCTGCCGGCAAGGTGATCGAGGCTTTCGGACAGTTCCTGGTGGGGGGTAACTTTGCCGTTGGTCTGGTGGTCTTCCTGATTCTGGTCATCATCAACTTCATGGTCATTACCAAGGGTGCCGGCAGAATAGCGGAGGTGGGCGCACGCTTCACATTGGACGCCATGCCCGGCAAGCAGATGGCCATCGATGCGGATTTGAACGCCGGCCTGATTGGTGAGGATGACGCCCGCAAGCGCCGTGCCAATGTCTCCCAGGAAGCGGATTTCTACGGTTCGATGGATGGGGCCAGCAAGTTTGTCCGGGGTGACGCGACCGCCGGTGTGGTGATCATGCTGGTCAATGTGGTCGGTGGCCTGTTGATCGGCATGCTGCAGCACGACCTGGATTTTGCCACCGCCGCGCGGACCTACACACTGCTGACCATCGGCGATGGCCTGGTGGCGCAGATCCCGGCCCTGGTCATTTCCACGGCTGCCGGGGTCATGGTGTCGCGGGTGGATACTGACGAAGACGTGGGCCAACAGATGATGGGCCAGTTGTTCGTCAATCCCCAGGTCATTGCGTTGACAGCCGGGGTCATGGGACTGCTGGGCCTGGTACCAGGCATGCCCAACCTGGTGTTTTTGTTCTTTACCCTGTTGCTCGGCAGCCTGGCCTGGTTTCTGATGAAACGTCAGCACAGTGGTGCTGTAAAGACGGAGGAAAAACCGGTCGTCAATATTGCCGCCGCGACGGAGTCAGCCGAAGCCAGTTGGGACGATGTGCAGTTGATTGACATTTTGAGCCTGGAAGTGGGGCACCGTCTGATCCCGATGGTGGATCAGCAACAGCAGGGGGAGTTGCTGGGCCGGATCAAGAGTGTGCGCAAGAAGTTTGCCCAGGATGTTGGTTTTCTGCCACCGGTGGTTCATATCCGGGACAATCTGTCTCTGAGCCCCAACAGCTATGTGATTTTGCTCAAGGGCGGGGAAGTGGGGCGCGCCGACATCCACCCCGGCAAATGGCTGGCCATCGATCCTGGCCAGTTGAGTGGCAAGGTGGAGGGTATTCCCACCGAGGATCCGGCCTTTGGCCTGCCGGCCCTGTGGATTGAAAGCGGTGAGCGGGAACATGCCCAGATCTATGGCTATACCGTGGTGGATGCCAGCACGGTCGTGGCCACTCACCTGAGCCATCTGCTGCATCGTTATGCCGCCGAAATGCTGGGACGTCGTGAGGTGCAGCAATTGCTGGACAAGCTGGGCGGGGAGAGCAAGTCCCTGGTGGAAGAGGTGGTGCCCAAACTGGTATCCCACACCCAGTTGCAGCGCATTCTGCAAAACCTGCTGATGGAACAGGTAAGCATCCGTGACCTGCATACGATACTCGACAGCCTCGCCGAACATGCCACTCAGCAACCTGATGTCAACGAGCTGACGGCACAGGTACGGATTGCATTGGGACGAATCATTACCCAGCAATGGTTTGCAGGACACAACGAATTGCATGTGCTGGGCATAGACGCCGGTCTCGAACAGGTGTTGATGCAGGCAGTACAGAATGGCGGTGCGCTGGAACCTGGTTTGGCGAGCACCTTCCTGCGCCAGACCCAGACCGCGCTGGAGCGTCAGGAGGCCAGTGGTGAACCCTCGGTACTGGTGGTGCAGCCTGTCTTGCGACCGCTGTTGTCGCGTTTTCTGCGGCGTCGCCTGAAACATCTGGTGGTCATGTCCCAGGCTGAAATTCCGGATGATTTCTCCTTGCGCAT
>JAVVEZ010000141.1:0-4573 GCA_032250895.1 Pseudomonadales bacterium
GGAAAGATACTGCAGACGACGAACAATTATTAGATGGGGTTTATTGAGCGCTTACTTTCATCCAGCACCAGCACGGCGCCGGCCACACCATCGATGGCCAGCCGGGCTGCCTCCCATTGTTGGGCGAGCCATTGCGGGCTGCGCAAACCCGGCTCGTCGGCACTGGCCTGGTGCACCGGCACCGGCAGGGTTTCGATCACCTGCTGAACCAGCGTGGTTTTGCCCACCTGGCGGGGACCGGCCACGACCTGCATGAAGCGGCGTGGTTCGGCCAGGCGAGCGGCCACAGTGGCCGCCTGCGCGCGCTGGAAGGGTTTTTGCGACTTGCTAGGCATGCTGAGTATTTTTACTCAATGTATTGAGTAAATCAACAGGCGGTGAGAGTTCTCTCTTGGGGAATGCCGCGCCCGTGGCCCGGTGGGATGCTCATGCCGCTGGATGGGTCGTTCGGCAGCACATCAAATTTATCGAGGATGGCACCAATTCGTGTAAAGAAGAAAAAGAACCTGGAGACTGTTCAGGCCCTTTGTATGATTTGTATGATTTGTATGAAATGGTGGGCCGTGAAGGATTCGAACCTTCGACCTTGGGATTAAGAGTCCCCTGCTCTACCAACTAAGCTAACGGCCCTGGTCGAGGGTACGACGCAGAGCGCGTATTCTAATGCCTGAAGACACATTCAGCAATGCCTCAGGGGATCAGTTTTTGCAGCAGACCTATCACTTGTCTGCGTTCTGCGGCATTCAGGTTTTCAGCAAAGAGTTTTTTGGTTATCTGCAGGATCGCCGGGTAGGACTGCCTGAATATTTTTTCTCCTTTGGCGGTCAGGCATACCGTTACAGCGCGCTTTGAATCCGGGGAAGGCTTGCGTTTGACATATTTGTTGGTCTCCAGCTTTTTTACCGTGTGGGTGGTGTTGGAGGGTGATATGAACGTTACTTCGGACAGCTCGCCCATCTTCAGCGGGCCGTGTATGCCCAGCATGTCGATCACATTCATTTCTGCCAGATGCAGGCCATATTCGGCGGCAACCGTCGCGCCCACTTTGAGCAGATTGTGGTTACAGCGCATGATCGACCGGAAAATGGCAAGGCAGACTTCCTCGTCTGCCTTGCTGGTATGTGTGTCGACGTCGACGTAATTATTCATCGCCTGTTATTTCCGTGAAAAGGTGCTTTCCCATAGTTTATCGACCCGTGCCTCCACCTCGGGTGATGGACGGACTCTTTTCATCACTTTGTTTTTCAGCCCGATGGGTACCGTACAGTCAACGCCCATGAAGGTACGCACGTTGAGCGGCAGTTCGGGATAACCATCGTACAGACCCAGTTTCGAGTTGGAGCCCATCACGCCCTGCGCCATGGGTTCGAGGTTCATGCCCAGCACATTGGGGATGATAAGCAGGTCACGGTCCGGAATGAAGCGATGCGCCAGGGCCCAGTTTCTTTCGTGGGGATCGGAAATATCGACATCATCATCGTAGACGAAGACATGCTTGCAGAAGCCCTGCAGCGCCGTATACGCGCGCATCATAGCCAATTTTGGCTCGCCAATGCGACCTTTTTTGATGGATAAATGAATGGTGAAGCCGATGCCGGCAGAGGGGTCCATGTAGACATCGACCAGGTTCGGCAGCACTGCCTTCACCTCATTGTAGACATGCACGCCGCGAAAGAAACCGGCCAGGGAGTTGGTTTCGTTCAGGGGCCGGCCGATATGCACATGCTGATAAATGGGATTTTTCCGCATGGTAATGGCAGTCACATCAAAGATGGGGCGGCGGCGCGGTTCGTCATAGGAGCCATTGAAGGACGCAAAGGCGCCCTGGGTGGTCCAGTTGAAGGGTTGGAACACCCCTTCGATGACGATTTCGGCATGTGCCGGCACATCGACATCGATGGTTTCACAGCGCACCATTTCGACGGCCTCATTTCTCAGTCCGCCGATAAAGGCATAGTCATCGCCTTCATGAGGAAGCGCCTTGTTGGCGCCGGCCAGCAGGAATTCCGGGGTGACCCCAAAGACGAAAGCCATGGGGAAGGGCTTGCCCTTCTCCGGGTCATAGGTTTCCTCGGGATCATCCATGCGGGCATCCCAGGCTTTTTCCATGCTCTTGGCATCACCGGTGCCCCGGTAGATCCAGATGGAGCCGCCATCCTTGCGGGTGACTTCGAAGCGGTGGTATGACAGATTGTGCGAGGTCGGTGTTGGTTTCGTCACGGCTAGATTGGTTACAAAGCGGCCTTCCAGAAAATTGGGACTGCCGATGCCGTCGAGGGGATTGCAGCGGGGAATGGGCAACCTGGTCAAATCGACATCCTTGCCGGTGAGTATGATCTCCTTGCAGGCGGCCTTGCTTTTATCCACATAAACAGGAGGAACCCCACCGGATTTCAGGATGCTCATCATTTTGTTGGCAATATTGGGCAGGATGCCATCGCCTTCGCTGCCCACGCCATGACCATCGCCTATTGAAGAAGCCAGATGCCCCACGGTGTTGGTCAGGATCGGAATATCAAAACCCTTGGGGTTTTCGAACAGTATGGGGGTATTGATGCCCTTGTAATCAGCCCGGCTGATGAAGGCGCCCATATCATCCAGGGTATCTATTTCAACCGGTACCCGTAATAATTTGTCCGATTTGTCCTGCTTGTCCAGCCAGGCTCTGAAGTCAAATGCGCTCATATCGTGTCTCCCAATGGGTGATAGTTGTATAAAATCCGCAGACGTGTCTGTGAAAACCTGTTTGTTCAGCGCTTCCCCGGGATCGCCGCTCTTGTCACAATGACGCGGTTTGAGCGGTTTTTTGTCAGCATTGGGACAATGACCGGGTAATATGCGCAGGCAGTTGTTGTAATATTCAGCCACCTGACATTTCTATATTAAAATAATGTGCTAGTATTAGCCATCACTAAAATCAAAATAGTTTATCGGCCTTTAAAAGTTAGCAACCATGAAAAGATTGATTATTGGCATAAGCGGATCGAGCGGGGTCATTTACGGTATTCGTCTGTTGCAGGTTCTCAGGCAACAGGAGGATGTGGAAACGCATCTGGTCATGTCCGCCAGCGGGAAAATGAACATACCCATTGAAACCTCTTATTCCAGCAAGGAAGTGGAAGGGTTCGCCGATGTCGTTCACAACATCAACAATATTGCGGCCAATATTTCGAGTGGTTCCTTTCGTACCCACGGGATGATCGTTGCGCCCTGTTCCATGAAAACCCTGTCCAGTATCGTGCATTCCTACGCGGACAATCTGCTGGCCCGGGCCGCCGATGTCGTGCTGAAGGAGGGGCGCCGCCTGGTGCTGATGCCCAGGGAATCCCCTCTGCATGTGGGGCACTGCAAATTACTGTATGAAGCGGCAAAAATGGGTATTCAAATTGCGCCGCCCATGCCCGCGTTCTATAACCACCCTGACACGGTCGATGATATCGTCAATCACAGCATCGGCAGAGTGCTGGACCTGTTTGATCTGGACCCGGGCATCGTGAAACGCTGGGCGGGAGTCCATGGCAATAAAGAAAGCAAAACTGACTAATTTCCGGAGCTAAGCATGGGAATCATCATCGCGACAGACAGGGACGGTACTGAATACCGGATCGAGGGCCGGGACCGGGCCAGTTTCATGGAACTGCTGAGACGCGCAGGTTTGTCGCTGGAGGCCCTGTGCGCGGGGAGTTGCCAGTGTGCAACCTGTCAGATACTGGTCGATGAGGCCTGGCTGAGCAAGCTGCCGCCGGCCAGTGAGTTCGAAACCGCGACACTGGAAAGTGAAGTGGACGTCATCGCTGCCAATGCCAGATTGTCCTGCCAGATTCAGTGGCAGGAGGATCTCGATGGCATCCGGGTCACCATCGCACCGGCGATCTAGGAGTTTCAGGGCGACCAGGAACGCAGCAGTGACTTGCCCGGAATGGCGCTCAGCAGGGCCTTGGTGTAAGCCTGCTGCGGATCATTGAAAATCTGTTGGGCGCTGCCTGCTTCCACCAGCCGGCCATCCTTCATGACCACGATGCGGTCAGCCAGGTAACGCACCACGGCGAGGTCGTGAGAGACAAAGAGCATGCTCAGGTTGAAGGTTTTCACCAGTTCCAGCAGCAGGTCGAGAATCTGTGCCTGAATGGTCACATCGAGTGCCGACACCGGTTCATCGGCGACGATGAATTCGGGTTTGGTGGCGATGGCCCGGCCAATGGCGATGCGTTGACGCTGACCGCCGGAAAATTCATGCGGGTAGCGCAGCACGCTGGCACGCGCCAGCCCCACGGAATCCATCAAGTTGAAGACCTCGGCGTCGAGTCCCGCGCGCTTGACTATTTTATGCAGCAGCAGGGGTTCGGCCAGGGTATCGTAGACCGTCATGCGGGGGTTCAGGCTGGCATAGGGGTCCTGAAAGATCATCTGCATGCGGCGCCGCAGCGGCTTGAGTTCGGCGGCGGACAGGCCGGTGAGTTCCTGCCCGTCAAAGCGGATGCTGCCACGGGTGGGTTTGAGCAGCCGCAGTATGCAGCGCCCCAGCGTGGACTTGCCGGATCCGGATTCCCCGACCAGGCCCAGAATCTCATGC
>JAVVEZ010000001.1:0-31444 GCA_032250895.1 Pseudomonadales bacterium
ACCGATGTGCACGACAAAAATGGCGACCAGCATCGTCACTGCCAGCACGGCAGCCGCCGGGCGTACCAGCAGCCCAATCAGCAGCGCCAGGCCGCCGAAGAATTCCGCAGACCCGGCCAATGCCGCCATCAGCACACCGGGTTCGAGCCCGATCGAGGCCATGTAGCCTCCCGTACCTTTCAGGCCATAGCCGCCAAACCAACCAAACAATTTCTGCGCACCGTGGGCAACGAAGATCGCCCCCAGCGGCAGCCGCAGTGCCAGCGCGGACAGGTCATTGTGGCTTCCAGGGTTCAGTATTTTTGTAATTTTCATTGCTTGCTCCTTGTGTCAGTTGAATGGGCTGATTACTTGGGTAGTACCCAATGGCGCCACTATAGGCTTGCCCTGCACAGGAAAAAAGCGGAACATTTTGAAGTATCGATTCAATTTATCTGAACATTATTCTGAGGCCCGCATGCACCACGCCATCACACTGGATGCCCTGCTCGTGCTTGACTTCATCGACAAGAAGGGCAGTTTCAACGGCGCGGCGCAGGCACTGCACCGGGTACCCTCTGCTCTGACCTACACAATCCAGAAGCTGGAGACGGATCTCGACATCAAGCTGTTCGACCGCAGCGGCCGCCGGGCCGTACTGACTGTGGCTGGCCAATTGCTGCTGGAACAGGGCCGCACGCTGCTGCAGGCAGCCGGCCGACTGGAAGAAACACTGAAGCAAGTGGAGTCCGGTTGGGAAACCCATGTACGCATCGCACGCGACACCATCCTGCCACTGCGACCCCTGCTGGAAAAGATTCGTGCCTTCAACGCGCTGGATCACAATGTAGCCGTGCATGTCAGCGAGGAAGTTCTGGGTGGCACCTGGGATGCCTTGGTGGCCGACCGCTGTGATCTCTCTCTCGGCGCCAGCGGCGAACCGCCGGAGAGCAGGTTCGAATGCAGAAAACTGGGCGACGTCGAATTCGTGTTTGCGGTAGCGCCAGGGCATCCACTGACGCTGCACAAGGGGCCGGTGACAGCTGCCGCCATCAGGGCCTTTCCGACCGTCGTTGCCGCCGACTCATCGCTGACCATTCCCGGTCGCTCCAGTGGCATCCTCGACAGTCGCCAGCTGATACGTGTGTCGAACATGGCCAGCAAGCTGGAAGCGCAGATATTGGGGGTAGGGGTCGGCTTCGTTCCACGTCATCTTGCCGTCGATCTGCTGGAAAAAAAACAGCTGGTCGCGCTGCCGTGTACAGTACCGCGTCCGTCGATGCCGATCTACATGGCTTGGCGCAGGGAGAATACCGGCAAGGCATTGGCCTGGTTTGTGGTGGCGCTGAACACGGTGCTCTGGCTGCACGTGCCGGGCTCCCGCACCAACAAACAAGATCCTTCAATGAAAACCGCTGAACATCGATTAAAGGCGCCCTAAATTCCTGATTCTATTGTGCTGTGCAGTTTTTATCCGTGAAATATCCGGATTAGGGAGGCTCACAGACTGTTCCTGACCGCCAGTTTGGTCTTGATGAAATCACTGTGCGAAACATAAAGCAGTTCCGCCACCTTGCGAATCATGTGCTCCTCGTAACGATCCAGATTGCCATCGGCAAAAGCCAGCTCCCACATGTTGCGGATCAGTTGAACTTTTTCGTCACGGTCATAACCCTGGTTGATCAGACTGGTGAACTGATACAGGGAGGTAGCCTCGTGTGCTTCCTGTTCGGCCAGTACCAGCAACTGGTCCAGCATTTCCCGTGTCAGATCGAACTTTTGTTCGAGGAGAACGAGCAGGGCTCCCGTTTCCACGTCGCTGATGGTCTGATCAGACTTGCAGAGTTCTATCAGTAGCGCTGCACTGGCCAGTTGCAGCTTGCAGACGGCGTCTTCATCCTGGGTTTTTTCAGGGGGCTGCAGGTAGGTTTCAAAAAACCTGCTGATACTTGCTAACATGGTTTTCTCCTGTTATCACTGCGCCTGGCAGTGATTCCACCAGAGCCACGGCTTCATGCAGGGTGTCAAGCCCGGCGTCGTGACAATGTGCATGTTCACTCAGATAGCGGCGAAACTTTCTGGCTCCGGGCAGTCCCTGGTACAGACCCAGAATATGCCGTGTCATGTGCTTGAGAATAACGCCGTTGGCCAGTTCACGCTCAGCATAGAGATAAAAATTTTCCAGGACCTGGGCCCGTGAAAGGGGGGAATTCTCGCAGGCATAAAACTCCCGGTCAACGGCTGCGAGAAAATAAGGATTCTGATACGCCTCTCTTCCTACCATGACGCCGTCAACCCGGGTCAACAGTTCTTTCGCCTGGGCAATGGAAGTGATGCCGCCGTTGATGATTATCTCCAGATTCGGAAAATTTTCCTTTATTTTGAATACACGGTCATAATTTAGAGGAGGAATTTCCCGGTTTTCCTTGGGGCTGAGACCGTTCAGAATGGCAATACGGGCATGAACAATGAAGGTTTCGCAGCCGGCCGCCGCCACCTGCTCGATGAAGGCATGGAGTTCTTCATAGGAATCCATATCATCAATGCCGATTCGACATTTCACGGTAACAGGGATACTGACTGCATCACGCATGGCCTTGATGCAATCGGCAACGAGTGCGGGCTCGGCCATCAGGCAGGCACCAATGCGGCCGTTCTGCACCCGGTCACTCGGACAACCCACATTGAGATTGATTTCCTGAAAGCCTGATCGTTCGGCAAGCCGGCTGCATTGGGCAAGATCTGTGGGTTTGTTGCCGCCCAGTTGCAGCGCCAGAGGCTGTTCAAAGGGATCGAAACGCAGAAAGCGCGAGCGATTGCCATGCAACAAAGCTCCAGTTGTCACCATTTCCGTATAGAGCAGGGCATGACGGCTGATCAGGCGCAGGAAATACCGGCAATGACGGTCAGTCCAGTCCATCATCGGTGCTACGCAGAATGTATGAAGATCGTTTGTCATGGCCATTGGTGCTTTGAGTCGTTGCAGCCGGAGCCTGTCACTCGCCCCGCAGTAGAAAGTAAATTCCGCTGTTAAGACAGGGCGGGTGCAGGACATTGTCATTGCTGATGAAAAGTTCTGCCAGGTCCGCTATGTCGACCGGCACAGCAGCCTGCTTGTTGACCAGGATTTTTTGCGTCTGACGTTTCACATGGCCACCGTTGGCGTCGATAAAGCGACGCCCGAGAACCACAGCGCTGATCGATGCGGGAAGTTCCGATGCCAGGCTGTCCATCAGCGCAAGGGTTTGCGTATCGTGCTCGGGGTCATACCAACTGTTGCGTTCAAGAATAATATGTGCAACAAGGGGGATTTTGCTTGCGCCGGCGTTGTCGGCCGCTTTTGCGAGCTGCGTTTTCAGATTTTCTGCCAAGGCTGCGCCATCCACGGCAAAGGTGTGAATCAGATATTCCTGCTGCTTGAGCGAGGCGATGATATTGCCCGCCTCATCGGCGTTGGCGGCAAGTTTGCGAACGTGCAATTCGGCAGCGAGACAGAGCTGATGGTGCAGGGCCGGGGTTCTTTTCACTTGGTCCAGCAGGGCTTGACGGCCCTTGAAGCTCTCCAGCGTTGCAATGGCAAGACCCAGGTCGACCAGGTAATGCAGGGCCGGATCCGAACACAGGACGCCGTTGGCCAGTACCGCCAGGTGAAAAGCCGGGAACCAGTCGGGGCTGACCTCCGGTGTCAGGGCCGCATTCATCAGCGCCTCTTTTTTGCCAAGGGCTCTCTGGTAGACGGCTTCAACCCATTCATGACCAAAGACCGGTCTCAGGCTGGCCAGCGCGTTCTTCACGGTCTGCGGGCTGAAGCCTGAGACTTCAAGCTGGGGATCAGCATCCAGGCGGGTTTCTATCCTGTCCCACAAGGTGGACCAGTCGGGGCTGATTATCTGCAGCAGGCGCGGCCGATAGGAGACCGTGTAGGGTGTACAGGGACCGGCATCATGCTGCTGGATCCACTTGACCGCTGAGGCTTGTGAAAGCGCTTGCGTGGTATCCACTTCGGCCTTGACGGTCAGCGCTTGCAGACTGGACAGGACACCTTCGATAAGCGTCTTGCCGAGAGCTTCGGCATTGAAACGTTTGGGTTTGTTGTTTTTCCAGCCAAACTGCTGGATGCGCCAGTTCCCGCCGTCCAGCGGTTCCAGGATCATCAGGAAGAGACATTCCACGCTGCCGATGAACAGGGAGCCATTGACGACCAGGCGCGTAGTGCCGGAGGACAGTTCGGGCGTAAAGACGATACTGGTAAAGCGATAAACCGTTTCCACCCTGGGGGCTTGCTGGGCGTTCAGGAGCGCAGGATCACCGTGGCAGTGCTTGTATTTTTTGCCACTGCCGCAGCTGCACGGACTGTTTCGTTCAATTCTGGCCATTATCAAGAAGTCTCTGGAAATTCTGTGGTATTTAAGGCTTGTGTTGGACAAGGAAGGAATTATCACACATCAAGGACTTTTGCGGGCATAGATTTACACCAAAATGAGACTTGTTTGCTTATGCCCATGAAAGATTCGATTGTTAATGAGGGCCTTTTATTGTACTTTGCTCGCCTTGAAAATGATGTCGTTAACAAACCTGGAGAATTATAATGATGAAACATCTGAAAGGCTTGGCCTTGTTGCTCGTGCTCTCTGCCAATGGCAGTTTCGCCGCTGATTACGTGATTGATGGTAGCGGTGAGGGGATGCATGCCTCTGTCAACTTCAAGGCTTCCCACATCGGGATCAGTTCATTGTGGGGGCGTTTCAACGATCTGCGGGGCCGCTTCAGCTACGATGCTGCAAATCTGGGGGCTTCCAGCATCGAAGTGACCATCGATCCTGCCAGCATCGATACCAACCATGAAGCCCGTAATACACATCTGAAAAGTGCGGATTTCCTGGATGTGGAGAAATATCCTGAGATCAAATTTGTCAGCACGGGCTTTAAAGTCAAGGGTGATGGGGTGGCAACGGTAAGTGGCGATCTCACCTTGCACGGGGTCACCAGGAGCATCAGTTTTGATGTGCACCGGACTGGCGAAGGTGATTCTCCTTTCGGCGATTACCGCGTTGGTTTTGAAGGCAGCGTGGTGCTGGCCCTGGCAGATTTTGGCATCAGCCCCATCTCGCCCGAGATAGAACTGTTTTTGGCCATCGAAGGTGTTCGTCAATAAGCCGGAGATTTGCTGAAAGATTTGAAAACCGGGCATTGCCCGGTTTTTTTTGCCTGAAAATCAGTCTTTCTGCCGGACACTGAGCGCCGTCAGAATGGCGTCGAAATCCGGTTCTTCCATGGTTTTGAAGTCTGCCAGGCGCTGGTAGATTTCCGCAGCGCCCAGATGAATGCCGGTGGGCATTCCCACGGCGTCAAGCGTACTGGCAATTTCCAGCATTTCAGGTTTGAAGCGCCAGGCTTTACGGGCGATGCCCTGGATGCGTTTTTGCGTTTGCAAGGAAAAACCAGGGTTATGGCGTTCCCACTGCTTTTCCAGCGCGTCTCTGACACCCAGTTGTTCGGCTGCGCCCAGGATGGTGGCAAGCAGGGCTACAGTACCCTTGTTGTTGGCGGCAAAACACATTTTCAGCGCGGAAGCCTTGCCCACTTCAGCGCCCAGTATGTCTGTTTCCATCGGTCCCTGGCTGAAGCAGGCGGCCACTTCGGAGGCAGCGGTGCCGGCGAGATAGAGCCAGGTCGTCCCGGCTTGCCAGGCCGGCAGGCCAATGATGCCGCCATCCACGAAGCGAATGCCTGCCGCCGTCATGTTCCCGGCTATGCGCATGAGTGTCTGTGGGGACACGGCATTGAAATCGGCATAAATGCCCCGGAAGCCGCTGTGCATGACCGCAGCGGCCAGCGCTTCGGCCGCATGGGGTGGGCATACGGAGAAAATGATGTCGCAGGTACTGCTCAGGGCCTCCAATGAAGAGCAGTCCTGTAAGTTGAAGGACTCAGCCCGCCGGCGGGTATCGGCACTTCGACCAGCGCTCACCCAGTACACCTCGTGGCCGGCATTGAGCGTGGAAGCTGCCACCGAAATACCCATTTCGCCAGGATGCAGGATACCGATGTTCATGTGGTTTCGGTCTCGATCAGACTGCCCTGATTATAGAGTTCAGCCAGCAGGTTCAGACAATCAGGCTCTGTGCTGAGATCTTCCAGCTCGAGCGTGTCATTCCAGGCATTCAACTGCATCAGCAGGGTCTTGAGCGGCTCTGAGGCATGGGGCAGGGAAAAACTCCGGCCATCGGCAAAGCAATAGAGCTCCTGCGCCACATTCTGCCAGGCAAAGCGGGAGGCCGGGTTTTTTTCCAGACGCATGCCCTGTTCCAGGGCTTGTTGCAGGCTCTGGCCATCCAGTTCAAATTCGGGGGCTTCCAGCAATTGCGGCACCTTGGGTTCACTCATGTAGCGGCCGAACCACAGGGCCAGTGCCTGCTCATCAGCCAGCAAAGGTCTGAGCAGTGCAGACAGTTTGCCGATGGCTGCGGCGCTGATTTCACCGTCGTTTTGCACAGGTATGAGATCAGGATCGCTGAAGCGCTGGTCTTCGGTCAAGGTCAGACATAGTTCATCCGTGTAATGGCTCAGAATTTCGCTCAAAGACGGCGCCCTGAAACCAATCGAGTAACTGAGACTGTCATCCCGGGAAATCCCGTAATGGGCGACTCCCGGTGGAATATACAGGACATCCCCCGGGTACAATTCCCATTCAGCGTTTGTTTCGAAGTGCTTGAGAATTTTGAGCCCGGAATGCTTGCTGTCCAGTTCACTGCCGCTGTCACAGTGCTGCCCGATTTTCCAGCGTCGTGAGCCCTGGCCCTGAATGATGAAAACATCGTAGTAATCAAAATGTGGGCCCACACCGGCATTTTTTGTGGCGTAGCTCACCATGATATCGTTAATGCGCCAGCGTGGGATGAAGGCGACTTCTGCCAGCAGTTTTTTGACGGCGGGAAACCAGTGATCCACGGCCTGCACCAGCAGGGTCCAGCCCTGCTCTGGCAGGCTGGTAAAATCGTTCTCGGCAAAGGGACCGGTTTTGAGCTCCCAGGTATTTTCCCGCTGCCATACCAGGCGCGCTTCCGCCTCTTCTTCGCAGGCCAGTCCCGCCAGTTCTTCCGGTGAAATAGGATCGACAAAGGCGGGCAGGGCCTGATGCAGCAACAGAGGCTTTTTTTGCCAGTATCGGGTCAGGAATTCTTCCGGACTGAGATGGCCGCTGAGCATCAGATTTTTCTGGCTTGACTGGCCGCGTTGCCGATGTAGTTATCCGGGCGCAGTTCTTTCAAAGCCTGCCTGGCGGCGGCGGGAATATCCAGGGTATCGACAAACTGCCGGAGGACTTGCTGGTCGATGGCATTGCCCCGGGTCAGGGCTTTCAGTTTTTCATAGGGTTGATCGATGTCGTAGCGGCGCATGACGGTCTGGATTGCCTCCGCCAGCACCTCCCAGCTGTTGTTCAGGTCTGCCAGCATGGCATCGGCGTTGACCAGCAGTTTGGAGATGCCCTTGAGCGTGGCCTGGTAGGCGATGACGCTGTGGGCAAGTCCGGTGCCGATGTTTCTCAGTACCGTGGAGTCAGTGAGATCACGCTGCCAGCGGGAAATCGGCAGCTTTTCAGCCAGATGTTGCATCAGGGCATTGGCGATGCCCAGGTTGCCTTCGGAGTTCTCGAAATCAATGGGATTGACCTTGTGAGGCATGGTGGAGGAGCCGACTTCGCCGGCAACGGTTTGCTGACGGAAATAGCCCAGGGAGATATAGCCCCAGATATCCCGGTCAAAGTCGATCAGAATGGTATTGAAACGGCAGACGGCGGCAAACAGCTCGGCGATATAGTCGTGGGGCTCGATCTGGGTGGTATAGGGGTTCCAGGTCAGGCCCAGGGCCGCGATCACCGTGCGGGCCTGGGCCTCCCAGTCCACCTCGGGGTAAGCGACCAGATGGGCATTGTAATTGCCGACGGCGCCGTTGATTTTTCCGAGCAGGCTCACTGCCTGTATTTGTTCATATTGCCTTTGCAGACGGGCAACGGTATTGGCGAATTCCTTGCCCATGGTGCTGGGGGATGCGGTCTGGCCATGCGTGCGGGAGAGTAGGGGCAGCTCCGCATAATCATGGGCCTTGCTGCGAATTGCCGTGATGACCTGCTGGAGCATGGGCAGCAGCACCCGTTCGCGGCTTTCGTTCAGCATCAGGGCATAGGCAAGATTGTTGATATCCTCCGAGGTGCAGGCAAAATGTACGAATTCCCTGATCTTCGCCAGCTCGGGCTGCTCCGCCAGTTTGTCCTTGATGAAGTATTCCACCGCCTTGACGTCGTGATTGGTCACGGCTTCCCGGTTTTTGATGTCCTGGGCATCGCTCTCACTGAAGCCACTGATAAGTTGTTCCAGAAAATTCTGAGCGGGCCCGGACAGCGGGGGAACTTCAGCAATCAGGGGGTTGGCGGCCAATTGCTGAAACCAGCGGATTTCCACCACGACCCGATAGCGGATCAGTCCATATTCACTGAAATAGGGACTCAGGGAGGCAGTCTTACTGCGATAACGGCCATCGATGGGGGAAATGGCATTGAGCGGGCTCAGGGGCATGTAGGGTCTCGAATCGGGCAGCCTGTGAAAGAATGCAATGATACCCGATTTATGCTGCTCAGTCCTTGATGTTATTCAGAATTTCCCTCGTCACCGGACAGCAGCCGCACAATATCGGCAAGGATTCTTTTTCGATAAATCAGCAGATGCCAGCGTCTGCCGCCCAGTTGTCGCCACAGCACTGCCGAACGCAGTCCGGCAAACAACAGGGCCCGGACCTTGATGGCAATTAGCGGATCCTGCAGAAAGGACATTTTTCCTTTGACCTGGATTCGAAAATCGAAAGAGCCCAGCGTGATTTTATACAGGGCTGCCAACTGTTCCAGCACCTGAGGATCCGCACCGGGGTCAGAGCCGCCATGCTGAGCTGCTATTGTCTTCAGGCCCGTAGCGATGGCCTTGAGCATTGCCGGCTGTGCCGAAATTCTGGGTTCCAGGTACAAGAGGGAAAACATGTAGCGAATGAGGTCCTGTTGTTTGAAAAAACCCTGCTTGTGGCCAATGAGCTCTTCCAGGACCTGAAGGCCAAGAGTGAGATTGCCGACCCGACCGTAAACCTCCTCGGTATATTTGGGATCGATGACAAACAGGCTGTTGATGCAGGGGCTGAAGCGTTGCTGGAGTACGATGCCGTGATGGGCAAGCTGTTGTACCAGAAAAGCCGCCTGCGCAAGGCCGGCCAGGGCCAGTGTTTGTTGCGTATGCCTGTTCATGATTTTCCTACTGGAAATATTGTTCAATAACGGCACCGCCAAGACAGATGTCCTGTTGGTAAAAGACCACTGACTGACCCGGCGTGACCGCCCGTTGTGGCTGCTCGAAACTGACACTGTAGCCCTGTTCGGCGGTGCCCGAAAGAAGGCAGTCCTGTTCAGCCTGGCGATAGCGGATCCGGGCCGTGCAGGACAGTGGCAGCTCAGGATGCCGGGCATTGATCCAGTTCACCGTACTGGCACCGAGCCGGCTCGAGTAGAGCAGGGGATGTTCATTACCCTGTACCACGACCAGAACATTTCTCTCCATATCTTTCCGGGCCACGTACCAGGGCGCCTCACTGCGGTCCTTGACTCCGCCGATGCCAAGACCCTGGCGCTGGCCCAGAGTGTGGTACATCAGGCCCGCGTGTTGGCCCAGAACCTTGCCTTGCGCTGTTTCGATATTGCCGGGCCGGGCCGGGATATAGTGTTGCAGGAAATCCCGGAAACGTCGCTCGCCGATAAAACAGATGCCGGTACTGTCCTTCTTGTCGTGGGTAACGAAGCCCTGCTGCGCTGCCAGTTCTCTGACCCGGGATTTCTCCAGCTCTCCGACCGGAAAAAGGCTGCGGGCCAACTGGCTTTCATTGAGGGCGCACAGGAAATAACTCTGGTCCTTGTTGGCGTCCAGGCCCTTCAGCAGAAAAGTGCTGTCCCCGACCTGTTGCTTGCGGACATAATGTCCGGTAGCAATCAGATCGGCACCCAGTTGAGTGGCATAATCCAGGAAGGCCTTGAATTTTATTTCCCGGTTGCAGAGGATGTCCGGGTTGGGCGTGCGTCCGGCCTCATACTCACGCAGAAAATGCTCAAAAACATTATCCCAGTACTCGGCGGCGAAATTGGCGGTATGGAGCCGGATGCCGAGCTTGTCACAGACTGCCGCCGCATCGGCCAGATCGGCTTGGGCCGTACAATATTCAGTCCCATCATCCTCGTCCCAGTTCTTCATGAACAGACCTTCCACCTGGTAGCCCTGTTCCAGCAACAGCAGGGCCGCCACGGAGGAATCGACCCCTCCGGACATGCCGACGATCACCCTGGTATTGCTCTTTGTGTCATTCACGGTGATGAAAAATCAGCTCGAGGGGATAGCGAATGCCACGCAGATAATCGTCCAGCACCTTGGTCACCACCGGGCTGCGGGCCTTGAAGGTGGGATTGAAGATCTCCTCCGCACTGAGCCAATGGGCGGCGATGATGCCGACATCCAGGGCGCGTTCCGGCTGCTGATACAAGGTCCGGCCCACGAAGCAATGACGAATATAGGTCTCGCCGTTATTGGGCGCCTGGTAACAGTACAGGCCCAGAAAGTCACTCAGCTCTATCTGCCAGGCAGTTTCTTCCAGGGTCTCGCGAATAGCAGCCTCAAACAGGGATTCGTTCTCCTCCAGGTGTCCGGCGGGCTGATTGAATACCGTCAGGCCCTGATCTTCTTCTTCCACCATCAAAAAACGACCGTTATGTTCAACGATGGTGGCAACGGTGCTGTGGGGATACCAGCTCATGGGCATAAAATTCCGAAAAAGCGCAATCCTACCGTATAACGAGTCCTTCATAAATCTGAAACTTACAGGGATAATGAGAGCCACGTCCTTGGCGTGCCCGCATCGAGGGGCCAAACAATACAGGCAGTGTACTTTCATCATGACTAAATTAACGCATCTCGACTCCCGGGGGCAGGCACAGATGGTTGATGTCGGCGAAAAAATCGTCACGCAGCGGCAGGCCACGGCAGAAGCCGTGATCAGTCTGCAAGCGGAAACGCTCCGACTGATTCTCAGTGGCGGCCACAAGAAGGGGGATGTCTTTGCCGTTGCCCGCATCGCCGGAATTCAGGCCGCCAAGAAATGCGCCGATCTGATTCCGCTGTGTCATCCGCTGCAGCTGAGTTCGGTGAGCGTGGACATCAGCGCCGATGAGAGCAGGAATGAAGTCGTCATTGCCGCCACCTGTAAACTGGCAGGCCGGACCGGTGTCGAAATGGAGGCACTCACGGCGGCCTCGATAGCGGCATTGACCGTCTATGACATGTGCAAGGCGGTCGATCGCGGCATGGAAATCAGGCATGTCAGACTCTTGGAAAAAGCCGGTGGCAAATCCGGAACCTGGGTGAGACAGGTATGATCACTATTCGTTATTTTGCCAGCATCCGGGAAAGTCTGGGCCTGGACCAGCAGCAGATCGAGTTGCCTGCGAACGTGAGTACGGTGGCCCAACTGGTCCGGCACCTCAGTGGTCTGCACGGTGAATCCTGGGCCAGGGTGCTGCGTGATGGCGCCGTGCTGGTGGCGCTCAACCAGGAAGTCGTCTCTAAAACCGCTGTCGTTCGTGATCGTGACGAGGTGGCTTTTTTCCCACCGGTGACAGGGGGCTGAGAGTGAAAATCGCCGTTCAGCGGGAAGACTTCGACCTTCAGGAGGAAACCGCGGCCCTGCGCAGCAGGAGCCAGGGCATCGGTGCCATTGTCACCTTCAGCGGGCTGGTTCGCGACTGGCACGGTGACAGTGGTGACAGTAAAGTCGCGTCGTTGTTTCTGGAGCATTATCCTGGCATGACGGAAAAAAGTCTGCGTGCCATCGCCACTGAAGCAGAAGAACGCTGGCCTGTGCTCGATGGCACGATTATCCACCGGATCGGGGAACTGGCTGCCGGTGAGCAGATTGTCCTGGTGGCTGTCTGCAGCGCTCATCGTCAGGCCGCTTTTGCCGCCTGTGAGTTCATCATGGATTATCTCAAGACCCGCGCCCCGTTCTGGAAAAAAACCAGGGATGAGCGGGGAGAGCACTGGGTGGATGCCCGGGAATCCGATGTTTCTGCGCTGGACAAATGGAAAATCCAAGGAAGCGCTGAGTAGCTCGGGATTGCCCTGCGGTGGCTATCACAATGTGATCACGCGAGATTCGCCGGGCAGCAGCCCAGCCACGGACCAGGCGCCGATGCGTTGGCGAATCAGCCGCAATGTGGGAAAGCCGGTGGCAGCGGTCATGCGTCGAACCTGGCGGTTGCGCCCCTCCCGGATACTGAGTTCCAGCCAGGAGACCGGGATATTTCTGCGTTCTCTGATCGCAGGCTGACGTTCCCATACGCTGGGTGCCGGAATTGCCCGGGCCTGGGCCGGTAGTGTCAGGCCATCCTTGAGCTGAATGCCCTGTCGCAACTGCCTGAGTGCGTCCTCGGTGATCAGGCCCTCTACCTGTACCCAGTAGGTTTTGCGCAGTTTGTGACGAGGATTGCTGATCTCTTGCTGGAGGCTGCCGTCATCGGTGAGCAGCAGCAGACCTTCTGAATCACGGTCGAGACGCCCGGCGGCATAGACATTTTTCATCTTGATAAAGTCCGCGAGGGTGGCTCTTCCGGCATTGTCGGTAAACTGGCAGAGAACGTTGAAAGGCTTATTGAAAAGAACGAGACAGGACATGGGACTGGACTAACGGGAGTTGGCACGTATCGATGAATGCAGGACTTTGAAGCTGACTGCGGGGAGGACAAACCAGGGCTGTTTCCAGCGCCCTTCAGTCTTCTCCGGGTTCAGCCTTACGTTCCGTGCTGCTGATGGGAACAATATTGGTGGCATGGAGCCCCTTGGGTCCCTTCATGACCTCGAAGGAGACGGCCTGTCCAGCCTTGAGCGTTTTATAACCATCCATGGTGATGACAGAGTAGTGTGCAAAGAGATCGTCACCACCGTCATCAGGAAGAATGAAGCCAAAACCCTTGGCATTATTGAACCATTTGACTTGACCTGTACTCATATCCTTATAACTCCACTGCTGAAATCGGCTTAGAAGAATGCGGTCATTTCTTATACAATCAAGTGGCAAAAACATATAGACCCTTTTATAAAAGTTGTCAAATATATTTTTGCGGGAACATGCTTGAAAAAACCAGAAAACTCACAACATATGGATGAATATTGACAGACACTGCCTGCAGACAGCTGCGAAAGCAGTAGGGATATCCCGGATGCTTTGTTTCTTGTGGCAGGCATCGATGCAAACAAATTCATGGTATAGTTTTTTCGGAAAACGCGGTCCTGAAAGCGACCGGAATCATATTTTGATCTGAGAGTTCACGATGTTGATGTTGATACCTGTCCAGCCGGTGACTGTTGCCATGGCTGAGATTCCTGGTAATGGTGAAGGCGGTGATTCAGCGGGAGTTCTCGCCCCAGAGAAAGTCAGGTTAAAACCGCCCTCCCTGTACCGTGTGGTGCTGCTCAATGACGATTACACTCCGATGGAGTTCGTCGTGGAAGTGCTGCGCCGGTTTTTCGGTATGAATGCGGAAACGGCAACCCGTGTCATGCTGAAGGTCCACACGGAAGGCAAGGGCGTATGCGGCGTTTTTTCCAAGGATGTCGCGGAGACCAAGGCGCTGCAGGTAAATGACTATGCCCGAGAGTGTCAGCATCCGCTGCTCAGCGATGTTGAGGTGGATGAATGAGCGGGAGTGCTGATATATCCGGTCTGTCTTGCCTGAACCTTGCGAAATTTGAAATTGTCATACCCACTGAGATGGTCAAATCATCATGTTGAGCAAAGATCTAGAGAATACCCTGAGCCGCGCCTTCAAGGATGCCAAAAACAAGCGTCACGAGTTTCTGACGGTTGAGCACCTGCTGCTGGCCTTGCTGGATAATGCCTCTGCGAAAGAGGTACTCATTGCCTGCAATGTGAACATTGAAGCGCTGCGTTATGAGTTGATCAATTTCGTCGATTCCACGACGCCGGTCATCGTTGATCACGACCTTGGCTCGGATACCCAGGCTACTCTGGGCTTCCAGCGGGTTCTGCAGCGCGCCGTTTTTCATGTGCAGTCTTCCGGGAAACGGGAGGTCACGGGTGCCAATGTCCTGGTGGCGATTTTCAGCGAACAGGAAAGTCAGGCCGTGTTTTTCCTGACCAAGCAGGATGTGGCCCGCATCGATGTGGTGAACTACATTACCCATGGCACACCCAGGGTTCCGGGGCAGCGGGATGAGGAGGGCGCGCCGGAGCAGAGCGGCGAATCCGCCGGCGCCGGAGAAGCGCCGGTCAAGCCGCTGGAAGCCTTTGCCACCAATCTCAATGCCGAAGCCATGGCGGGGCGCATCGATCCCCTGATCGGGCGCGACAAGGAAATTACCCGGGTCATTCAGGTCCTGTCGCGCCGTCGCAAGAACAATCCCCTGTTCGTGGGAGAGTCCGGGGTGGGTAAAACCGCCATTGCCGAAGGCCTTGCCAAGCAGATCGTGGATGGCAACGTGCCGGATATCCTGACCGACAGTGTCATCTACTCGCTGGACATGGGCGCCCTGCTGGCGGGCACCAAGTACCGTGGTGATTTTGAAAAACGCTTCAAGACCTTGCTGGCGGATATCGGCAAGCAGCCCAAGGCGATTCTCTTTATCGATGAAATCCATACCATCATTGGTGCCGGAGCGGCATCAGGCGGTGTCATGGATGCATCCAATCTGCTCAAGCCAATTCTGACCTCGGGGAATTTGCGCTGTATGGGTTCCACCACCTATCAGGAGTATCGCGGTATTTTCGAGAAGGACAGGGCCTTGTCACGTCGCTTTCAGAAAATTGATATCGAAGAACCCGATGTGGAAACCACCTACCAGATTCTCAGGGGGCTCAAGTCCCGCTATGAGGAGTATCATGATCTGCGTTATACCGACAAGGCACTGAGAGCGGCATCGGAACTGGCCAGCCGCTATATCAATGACCGCTTCATGCCGGACAAGGCCATCGATGTGATCGATGAGGCCGGAGCCTATCAGCGTCTGCAAACGGCCGGCAAGCGCAAGAAAGTGATTCAGGTCAGTGACGTGGAGAGGGTGGTATCCCAGATTGCCCGGATTCCGCCCAAGAATGTGTCGGCTTCGGACAAGTCCCTGCTCAAGGACCTGGAGAAAAATCTCAAGATGGTGGTTTTTGGCCAGGATCCTGCCATTGACGCCCTGTCTGCATCCATCAAGTTATCCAGGGCGGGCCTCAAGGAAGGCGAAAAACCCATCGGTTCCTACCTGTTTTCCGGCCCCACCGGCGTGGGTAAAACCGAGGTCAGTCGCCAGTTGGCGAAAATACTGGGTGTGGAGCTGCTGCGCTTTGATATGTCGGAGTATATGGAGCGCCACACCGTTTCCCGGCTGATTGGCGCACCGCCGGGTTATATTGGTTTTGACCAGGGCGGCCTGCTCACCGAAGCGATTGCCAAAAATCCCCACTGTGTGCTGTTGCTCGATGAAATCGAAAAGGCCCACCCGGATGTCTTCAACCTGCTGTTGCAGGTCATGGATCACGGAACCCTGACAGACAACAATGGCCGCAGGGCCGACTTCCGGAACGTGGTGCTGATCATGACGACCAACGCCGGCGCCCAGGAAATGAGCCGGGCATCGATCGGCTTTGCCTATCAGGATCATGCCTCCGATGGTATGGAAGTTCTCAAGCGGATGTTCACACCCGAGTTCCGCAACCGCCTGGATGCCATCATTCAGTTCCAGCCTCTGGATACCGAGGTGATCAGGACAGTGGTCGACAAGTTCATGGTGGAACTGCAGGTGCAGCTGGATGACAAGAATGTCGCCATCCATGTCGATGATGCCGCGGTAGACTGGTTCGTTGCCCACGGTTATGACAAGGCCATGGGTGCCAGGCCCATGCTGCGTCTGATTCAAAACAAGATCAAGAAGCCATTGGCCGAGGATATTCTGTTTGGCAAGCTGACCGGCGGCGGCAATGTCGAAGTCGGTGTCCAGGACGATGACATCAAGCTTGTCATCAGCCCGGTAAAGAGACGCAGCAGGGAAGATGCCGACGTCTGACGGGAAGAGGGCGGGGAATGCCTATCTGGCGCGGTAAGTGATACGGCCCTTGCTCAGGTCATAGGGCGTGAGTTCGACCTTGACCTTGTCGCCGGTCAGAATGCGGATGTAGTTTTTACGCATTTTGCCGGAGATATGGGCGGTGACAATGTGGCCATTTTCGAGTTTTACCCGAAACATGGTGTTGGGGAGGGTGTCAATGACCTCGCCCTCCATTTCTATCTGGTCTTCTTTGGACATTCAGTCTGTTTCCTGCCGGGGTGGAAAATACCTGTACTAGTCAGGGATATAAAAAAACCGCCATCATGCCGGTTTTTGGAAGCGATGCATTTTGCCTGAATTTATCCGGATTAGCAAAATCTCAGTAGCGACAGCCCATCAGTTCACCCGTACCCAGTGATTTCTGACCCGCATCTCCAGAGGGCGGTACTGTGTTTTGTAATTCATCTTGTCGCAGTCCTTGATCCAGTAACCCAGATACAGATAGGGCAGTCCGGCGCGGCGTGCTTCTTCAATTTGCCAGAGAATGGCGTAGCTGCCCAGTGAGCGGTGGGTGGCCGTCACATCATAGAAGGTGTAAATGGCAGAGAGGGCATTGTCCAGGAGGTCATTGACCAGAACTGCCAGCAGCTTTTCCCCCTGTCTGATGGCATAAAAGCGGGTGCTTTCACAGGTGTTGGCGAGAAAGGATTCATACTGCTCCCAGGTGGCCGGGTACATGTCACCATCCCGGTGCCGGGTATTGATATAGCTGGCATACAGGGTGTAAAACTCGCTGTTTCTTATCGAGTTGACAGAACAGATATTCAGATCGGCATTTTTCTTGAGGATACGGCGAAAGCGCTTGTTGGGACTGAAGTCTGCGACCACCACCCGGCAGGGGATGCAGTGCTGGCAATGATCACATTGGGGACGGTACATGTGCGAGCCGCTGCGACGAAAACCGATTTCCGAGAGGTGGGTATACAGTTCTGATGAAATCTCGTATTCCGGATCGATGAACAGGGTCCTGGCCTTGCGTTCAGGCAGGTAGCTGCAAGGGTGGCTCTGGGTAGTGAATAAGCGAATGTCTTTCAGCGCAGTCATTCAGATATCCCTTATGATCCGCCGGTTTTTGACCGGGCCCGGCCATGGTATCGTCGTCTCCGGGGGCTGCCAGTGCCTGGGCAGCAATGTCTGAAAGCGGACCCGGGGAATTTGCCGGGCACCCAGGCTGGCCAGATGCTGGTTGGATACCTGGCAATCTATCAGTTCATATCCCCGGCTTTCAAGCAGTTTTACCAGGTGTACGAAGGCAATTTTGGAAGCGTCATCCTGGAGACTGAACATGGATTCGCCAAAAAACACACGGCCTTGCGCCAGCCCGTAGAGTCCTCCTACCAGCCTGTCGTCCTGCCAGGCCTCAACCGAATGCGCATGGCCAAGACGGTGTAGCTGGCAGTAGGCTTCCTGCATGGCCCCGGTAATCCAGGTGCCGGTGGTGTCACGGCGGGTTTGGGCACAGGCCCTGATGACGGCCGGAAAGGCCTCGTCGATGCTGAGGCGCAATGTGGATTTACGCCGGGCGCGGCGCAGGCTGCGGGAAATGTGCAGCTCGGCGGGAAACAGCACCATGCGCGGGTCAGGAGACCACCACAGGATGGGCTGTCCCTCTTCATACCAGGGAAAAATACCTCTGGCGTAGGCAGCGAGCAGGCGTTCCGGTTTCAGGTCGCCGCCTAGCGCCAGCAGGCCGTTGGGTTCGGTCAAGGCCTGACTGATATCAGGAAAGCCATTATCATTCTGGTCCAGCCATTTGACAGGAAGCATGAGACTGTAGCCGGCCGCGCCGTGGTTTACTGCAGCTTATCCAGATAACGCTCGGCATCCAGTGCCGCCATGCAGCCAAAACCCGCAGACGTGACTGCCTGCCGGTAGATGTGATCGGCAATATCACCGGCGGCAAAAACGCCGGGTATGCTGGTCTGGGTGGCGTTGCCGTTGATGCCGGATTGTATCTTCAGATAGCCGTTTTCCATCTCCAGCTGGCCATTGAAGATGTCGGAGTTGGGTTTATGTCCCACGGCGATAAAGACACCACTGAGTTCAATGTCCTGGCTGTCCCCGGATTGCGTGTTCCTGATCCGGATGCCGGATACTTCGCCATCCTTGCCCAGTACTTCATCGAGGGTATGATTCCACTCAATCCGGATATTGCCGTTCTCGGCCTTGTCGAAGAGTCTGTCCTGCAGGATTTTTTCCGCCCGCAGGCTGTCACGGCGATGAACCAGCACCACTTCGCTGGCTATATTGGACAGGTAAAGGGCTTCCTCCACGGCGGTATTGCCTCCACCGATCACCGCGACTTTCTGGTTGCGATAGAAGAAACCGTCACAGGTGGCGCAGGCACTGACACCGGCGCCCATGTATTGTTGTTCGGATTCAAGCCCCAGATATTGTGCCGATGCTCCGGTAGCGATGATCAGGGCATCGCAGCTGTAGTTGGCACTGTCACCCATCAGCAGGAAGGGACGCTGACTTAAATCGCTCTTGTTAATATGATCAAAAACTATATTAGTATCAAATCGTTCCGCATGTTTCTTCATTCTTTCCATTAAGTCAGGTCCTTCCAGGCCTTCAATATCGCCGGGCCAGTTGTCGACTTCAGTGGTGGTGGTGAGCTGTCCACCTTGCTGCATGCCGGTGATCAGTGTGGGTTTCAGGTTGGCTCTGGCCGCGTAGACGGCGGCGGTATAACCCGCAGGACCTGAGCCAAGAATGATAAGGCGATGATGCTGAACGTCAGTCATGATAGAAAGTTCCTGATTACTTCTGGAGTAGCGGTTGATTGGGGATTCATTGATCTGGTCATGAATTGCTTTTTTTCAAGGGTCCATCTTAGCAGAGAATGCAGACAGACGGCCCTGACAATGCGGGAAAATCTGCACCAGGAGCCTGAATCAAACGGGAGGCATGCGGCCTTGTCTGTATCACTGCTCTGGAGAATTTATTATCATTGGCGGCAAATCAGAGCACAGGTCAGTTTTCATTGAGCAAAGCAAACACCAGAACACCGGAAATGCCGGATCATGCCAGTGCCTTGCGGGGGCTCCTGCTGAGAGAGGGGATGCTGATCGTGCTGCTGGCCCTTGCCGGCTATCTGTTTCTTGCGCTGAGTTCCTATTCACCGCTGGACCCGGGCTGGTCCAGAACCGGCGATCCCGACAATATTGCCAATGATGTCGGACGCTCCGGGGCCTGGCTTGCCGACGTGCTGTTGCTGCTGTTTGGCTATCTCGCCTATCTGTTTCCGCTGATGCTGGTTTGGCGCGCCCTGCTGATTTTCAGGGAGCGCAGGCAGGCAGCCCATTTCTCCTGGGAATTGTTCGCGCTCAGATCAGCCGGTTTCGTGCTGACCCTGGTGGCGGCGGCTACCCTTGCCAGCATACATTTTGTGGCAGACATGCCCGAGTCTGCCGGTGGCATTCTTGGCGCAACGATCGCGGCTCAGGCCCTGCCGGCTTTTGATATGATCGGTACGACATTGATTTTTCTCAGTATTCTGTTTGTCGGTATCACGCTGGGAACCGGGCTTTCGTGGCTGACGTTGGTGGACAGCACCGGAAGACTGTGTCTCGAGAGCTGGGATTTCCTGCTGCACCGCTGGCGGCATTGGCGAGATGTGCGAAGGGAGCGGGAGGAAACCCGGCAGTCCATACACCGGCGCAAAGAAGCCCTGGATCATTTCATCGAGAAAGACAAAAGCCGCAAACCCATCACCATCGCACCGGTTCGCGAGCTCCGGCCGGAGGCCAGCAAGCGGGTTTTGAAGGAAAAACAGGGCAAGCTTTTCGCTGCCCCGGCCGGCAGTGAACTTCCTCCCATCAATCTCCTGGATCCGTGGGTGGCGAAGCCAGGCTCCGGTTACTCCAAGGATGCCCTGGAAGCCATGTCCAGATTGCTGGAAATAAAGCTCAAGGATTTCGGCATCGATATCGATGTGGTGGCCATCAATCCCGGGCCGGTGATCACCCGTTTTGAAGTACAGCCGGCGCCGGGTGTCAAGGTCAGCCGGATCAGCAATCTGGTCAAGGATCTGGCCCGTTCCCTGGCGGTAAGCAGCGTCAGGGTGGTGGAAGTGATTCCCGGCAAGACCGTCGTGGGTATTGAGATACCCAATGACAAGAAAGAATTGATCCAGTTGAGCCAGGTTCTGTCCTCGAGCGAATTCGATAATGCCAAATCACCGATCAGTCTGGCATTGGGTCACGATATCGGTGGACATCCGGTCGTGGTGGATCTGGGCAAGATGCCTCATCTGCTGGTCGCCGGCACCACCGGATCCGGGAAGTCGGTAGGTGTCAACGCGATGATTCTGAGCATGCTGTTCAAGGCCAGCCCACGCGATGTACGCATGATCATGATCGATCCCAAAATGCTGGAGTTGTCGGTCTACGACGGGATTCCCCACCTCTTGACCCCGGTCATCACCGATATGAAAGAAGCCGCCAACGGTTTGCGCTGGTGTGTCGCGGAAATGGAGCGGCGCTACAAGTTGATGTCGGCCATGGGTGTGCGCAACCTGGCGGGCTTCAACAAAAAGGTGGCTGACGCCAACAAGGAGGGCGCGCCGATCAAGGACCCCCTGTGGCGGCCTGACCCCATGCTGGGCCTTGAAGAACAAAGCCCCGACTATCTGGAGGAACTCCCCTTCATTGTGGTTCTCGTGGATGAGTTGGCGGACATGATGATGGTCGTGGGCAAGAAGGTGGAAGAATTGATCGCCCGCATCGCCCAGAAGGCCAGAGCGGCAGGTATTCATCTGATCCTGGCCACCCAGAGGCCTTCCGTGGATGTGCTGACGGGGCTTATCAAGGCCAATATCCCCACCCGCTTGTCATTCATGGTGCAATCCAAGATCGATTCCCGGACCATTCTCGGGGAAGGCGGTGCTGAACAACTGTTGGGGCATGGGGACATGCTGTTCCTGCCGCCGGGTGGCGGCGTCGCCCAGCGTGTGCACGGAGCCTTTGTTTCCGATGAGGAAGTACATCGGGTTGCGGCGGACTGGCGGGCGCGGGGACAACCCCGGTATATTGAATCGATCACCGCCGAGAGTTCGGGTTCCGGGCTGGATGGCTATGGTGGGGACACAGAGGCTGAGGGCAACAGCGAGGAGGATGACGCGCTCTATGACGAAGCCGTACGCTTCGTCACCGAGTCGCGCAAGGCCTCCATTTCTGCCGTTCAACGCAAGCTGCGCATCGGTTACAACAGGGCTGCCAGAATGATCGAGGCCATGGAAATGGCTGGGGTGGTATCGGAAATGAGCAGTAATGGCAACCGTGAGGTACTGGCGCCGCCTCCTCCAAGAAATTAGTTTTTATTCAATGGGTTGTTTTGCTTTGTTAAAGAAGAAATATTATGAATAAAGGCCTTTGGGCGTGCTTGCTTGGCCTCTTGATGGCGATTTTTTCATGGTCTTCGGGAGCACAGCCGGTGGAATCCGGCAGCCCGGCGGTGATGCAACTGACGGCCATCCTGGAGAAAACCGGCAGTCTGCGTGCCGAGGTGGAGCAGTTGATGCTGGATCAGGAGGGCAGGGAATTGCAGGAGGTCAGAGCCACCCTGATCATGCAGAAACCGGACCATTTTTACTGGCAGACATCGGAGCCGTATGAGCAGCTGATGCTCACCGATGGTCAGAAAATCTGGATCTATGAACCGGATTTGGAGCAGGTCACGATCCAGGCCTTTGATGCAGAGGTCGGACGGACGCCGGTACTGTTGCTGAGCGGCAGCGCCGCCTCGCTGGCAGAGGCCTATGACATCGAGATGGCGCTGCTGCCGCACAATGGCCGTACCCGCTTCGTGCTGCTCCCCAAGGATCCAGGCAGTCTGTTTGAACGTCTGAGTCTGACTTTTTTTGATGACAAGCTGGAAGAAATGCAGTTTGAGGACAGTCTGGGCCAGAAAACCAGCCTGAGTTTCAGCGGGCAGGAAGTGAATGTGCCGATAGCGCCTGAAGTCTTTGAGTTTGTCATACCACCAGGCACCGATGTCATCGATGGTACCTGAACTCGACTTTCCGGATAGTTACGTATGACGCTGCCCCTGTTTCAGCCGGCCAGTGCCTATCAACCCCTGGCGGCGCGTCTGAGACCCCGCTCGCTGGCTGAATTTCTGGGTCAGGAGCATATTCTTGCGCCTGGCAAACCGCTGTATGAAGCGCTGAATTCAGGGCAGCCTCATTCCATGATTCTGTGGGGTCCTCCGGGTACCGGCAAGACCACACTGGCCAGACTGATTGCCCAGGCGGGGAATGCCCATCTGGAATTGCTCTCGGCGGTGCTGTCGGGTGTCAAGGAAATCCGTCAGGCCATTCAGAATGCCCAGCTTGAGAGGAACGAGCGGGGTCGCAATACCCTTCTCTTCGTGGATGAGGTACATCGTTTCAACAAATCCCAGCAGGATGCCTTTTTGCCCTTTATTGAAGACGGCACTGTGATCTTCATCGGGGCCACCACGGAAAATCCTTCCTTTGAACTCAACAACGCGCTGCTGTCGAGAGCGCGGGTCTATGTGCTCAAAAGCCTCAGTGAAAATGCCTTGATGGCTATTCTTGCGCAGGCTCTGCAGGATGTTGAACGGGGACTGGGAGCACGCAATATCGTCATCACACCCGCTCAGCAGGCACGACTGGCCGTGGCGGCTGACGGGGATGGCCGGCAAGTGCTCAATCTGCTGGAAATTGCGCTGGATCTGGTGGAAAGCGATCCGAATGGTTCGGAGTTCATCACGGATGCCGCGCTGGAACAGGTGCTGCAGGGCAGTGCCCGGCGCTTCGACAAGGGCGGTGATTCCTTTCACGAACAGATTTCCGTATTGCACAAGGCCGTGCGCGGTTCCTCGCCCGACGCCGCCCTGTACTGGCTGGCGCGCATGCTCGACGGGGGTTGCGATCCTCTTTATATTGCCCGCCGGGCCGTACGCATGGCTAGTGAAGACATCGGCAATGCCGATCCCCGGGCATTGGAAATTGCTCTCAATGCCTGGGATGTGCAACAGCGTCTGGGCAGCCCGGAAGGGCAACTGGCCATCGCCCAGGCCATTGTTTATCTGGCTTGTGCTCCGAAGAGCAACGCCGTTTACACTGCCTTCAAGACGGTGATGGAGGAGGTGGCGAACAGTCCATCCCATGAGGTGCCCATGCATCTGCGCAATGCCCCCACGAGGCTGCTGAAAAATATGAGCTATGGGGAGGGTTATCGCTACGCCCATGATGAGGACGGTGCCTATGCCGCCGGGGAAAATTATTTTCCCGAGGCTCTCAAGGACAGGCAGTATTATTTCCCGGTCCCTCGCGGGCTGGAAGATAAAATCAGGGAAAAACTGCAATATTTTCGTTCGCTGGATGCCGCAAGTCCGCAGCGTCGTTACCACAGGAACAAGAAAAAATGATCAGCTATCTGATGGTTGCCTTCGGCGGCGCTCTGGGCGCCATGTCCCGCTACTGGGTGTATAATGCGCACCTTGAGTGGAATGACGGCCGTTTTCCTTCCGCCACGCTGCTCGTGAATATCGTGGGTTCCTTCCTGATCGGCATTGCCTATGTGCTCATTATCGAAAAAGCTCATCTGGGGCCAAGCTGGCGTGCAGTCGTCATGGTGGGTTTCCTGGGAGCCTTCACGACCTTCTCGACCTTTTCCATGGATGCCGTGGAACTGCTGCTGGAAGGCCAGCTGTTGGCGGCTCTGGTTTATGTCTTGAGCAGTGTGGTGGTCTGCATCGTCATGGCCTGGTTGGGCCTGACGCTGTTCAGATTGCTTGTTTGAATCACCTGGATTGGAAGTGGAAAGTCATGTTGGATCCAAAGATCGTTCGCGCAGATCCCGAAGCGCTCGCACGCAAATTGAAAAAGAAGGGTTTCAGCCTGGACGTGGCAAAGGTCACGCAGCTGGAAAATCTGCGCAAGTCCCTGCAGGTGGAAACCGAGCATTTGCAGAATGAGCGCAATACCCGCTCGAAGAACATCGGCAAGGCCAGGGCCGAGGGGCAGGATATTGCCCCCCTGCTGGCCGAAGTGGAAGGTCTGAAGCAGAAACTGGATGAAAAAAAGGAAGCTCTGAGCGCGATCCAGACCGAGTTTGATGAACTCCTGCTTGGCATCCCCAACCTGCCGGCCGATTCTGTGCCTGAAGGCAGCGATGAAAATGCCAACCTGGAACTTCGCCGCTGGGGCACGCCACCACGCTTTGATTTCCCGGTGCGTGACCATATTGCGCTGGGCGAAGTCGCTCAGCGCCTGGATTTTCCGACGGCGGTAAAAATCACCGGCACCCGTTTTGCGTTGATGCGCGGTGAGGTGGCCCGGCTGCACCGGGCCCTGATTCAGTTCATGCTGGACCGGCACACGCAGGTGCATGGCTACGAGGAAGTGAATGTGCCCTACCTGGTGAATCGGGAATCGCTGCTGGGTACCGGTCAGTTGCCGAAATTTGAAGCAGACCTGTTCGGGCTGAGCGGTGAGCAGGAATATTTTCTGATTCCCACAGCCGAAGTGCCCGTGACCAACATCGTTCGGGACGAGATCCTGGATGCCTCGCAACTGCCGCTGAAATTTGCCTGTCATTCTCCCTGTTTCCGGAGCGAGGCGGGCAGTTACGGTAAAGATACCCGTGGCATGATCCGGCAGCACCAGTTCGAAAAAGTGGAGCTGGTCCAGTTGGTCCAGGCAGCTGATTCCGAGCGCGCCCACGAGGAATTGACCGGACATGCAGAGAATATCCTGCAGGCCCTGAACCTGCCTTATCGGGTCGTCGTGCTGTGCGGCGGCGATCTGGGATTCTCGGCGCAGAAGACCTATGACCTGGAAGTCTGGCTGCCGGGGCAGAATACCTATCGGGAAATTTCCTCATGCAGTCATTTCAGTGATTTTCAGGCCCGGCGCATGCAGGCGCGCTGGCGCAATCCGGAAAGCGGCAGGACGGAACTGCTTCATAGCATCAACGGTTCCGGCCTGGCCGTGGGCAGAACCCTGGTGGCCGTGCTGGAAAATTATCAGAATGCCGATGGCAGTGTGAGCGTGCCGCAGGCCTTGCTGCCCTACATGAATGGTCTGAGCCGCATTCTTCAGCCTGAGTCATCCCGCAGCTGAACTAAAGCAAGAGTGATAAAACCCTATGGACTACCTGCCCATATTTCTCAAATTGAAGGCAGAGCCCTGTCTGGTGGTGGGAGGCGGGCAAGTCGCGCTGCGCAAGGCCAACCTGCTGTTGCGGGCGGATGCGCAGCTGACGGTGGTCGCGCCCGTTATCAATCCCGCGCTGGTCCAGCTGCTCCGCGAACATCCGCATACGCTCAAACACAGGGACTATAGCAGTTCAGACCTGGAAGGCATGAAGCTGGTGGTGGCTGCAACCGACGATGCCGCCGTCAACCAGCGTGTCCATGCGGATGCCTCTGCCCGTCATCTGCCGGTCAATGTCGTCGACAAACCCGCGCTGTGCTCTTTTATTTTTCCTTCCATCGTGGATCGCTCGCCGGTCGTGGTCGCGGTTTCCAGTGGCGGGACTTCGCCGGTGCTGGCGCGCTTGTTGCGGGCCAGGCTGGAAACCTTCATTCCAGCTGCCTACGGCTCACTGGCTCGCTTGCTGGGGGCCTTCCGGCAGGAGGCCAGGGCACGCATCGTAGCCCTGCCGCAGCGCATGCGCTTCTGGGAAAGTGTATTGACCGGCCCCATCGCGGAACTGATGATGGCTGGCAAGGAACGGCAGGCACAGGCTCTGCTGGAAGAATCGCTGGCAAGGGCGGCAGGACAGGCTCCCGTGAGCGGCGAAGTCTATCTGGTGGGCGCGGGTCCGGGAGATCCGGATCTGCTGACTTTCCGGGCACTGCGCCTGATGCAACAGGCCGATGTGGTGCTCTACGACCGCCTGGTGTCGCCGGAAATCCTTCAGATGACCCGGCAGGACGCGGAGAAAATCCACGTTGGCAAGGAACGTGCAAATCACACCATGCCACAGCAGGAAATCAGCAAATTGCTGGTGCAGTTGGCGCGGCAGGGCAAACGCGTTCTGCGCCTGAAAGGAGGGGACCCTTTTATTTTTGGCCGGGGTGGCGAAGAAATCGAAGAGCTGGCGGCCGCCGCCATTCCCTTTCAGATAGTGCCCGGCATTACCGCTGCCTCCGGTTGTTCCTGCTATGCCGGCATTCCGCTGACCCACCGTGATTTCGCCCAGTCGGTGCGCTTTGTGACCGGGCACAGCAAAGACGAGGGCTGCGATCTGGATTGGGAGCATCTGGTACAGAAGAACCAGACCGTGGTTTTTTATATGGGTCTGGTCAGCCTGCCGCAAATCTGTGAACAGCTGATCCGGCATGGACGCGCAGCCACGACGCCCATCGCGCTGATTCAGCAGGGCACGACACCCATGCAGAAAGTCTACACGGGAACTCTGGCAAGCATGGCTGCCATCATTGCGGCCAATGAGGTCAGGGCACCCACCTTGATAATCGTCGGGGAAGTGGTTAGCCTCCATCAGAAACTGGCCTGGAACAGCGGAAGGAGGGCAGTTCTTGAGCAGAGGCAGCAGGAATGACGCAAGCAAGCATTCAGATCAGGCGGGCAGGGGCGGACGACGCCCGGGTGATTCTCGATTTCATCCTTGAACTGGCCGATTATGAAAAACTGCCGCATGAGGTGCTGGCCTCGGAAGAGGACATTCGCAGGACTCTGCTGGGTCCGCAGGCAAAGGCGCGAGCGCTGCTTTGCTGTATCGATGCGGTGGCCGTGGGTTATGCCGTGTATTTTTTCAATTATTCCACCTGGCTGGGCAAGAACGGGATCTATCTGGAAGATCTTTATGTCACGCCGGCCTTTCGTGGATGCGGGGCAGGCAAGGCCCTGTTCCGGCATGTGGCGAAAATCGCGCTGGAAAACAACTGCGGCCGCTACGAATGGTCGGTGTTGAACTGGAACACGCCTGCCATCGATTTTTACGAGTCGCTGGGGGCGAAACCGATGTCTGAATGGACGCAATACCGGATTGCCGGTGAGGCCCTGACGCAGCTGGCACGGAACTGAAGCGACCTCTGGCACCCCGCCCGGCCTCTTGTTGGCCTTCTGCTGTCGCAATGCCTGAAAATCAAAGCCTGTCCCGTCAACCCTGTGTCTGCTTTTGCGTTTGAACAGTCAGAGGCTGCTCAAGCAGGCTCTGATTGATTCGTCATCCCTGCACAGGCGGAGATCCCGCTCATTGATGGCACTGGACCCCGGCCTTCACCGGGGTGAGTGAGGTAGAGAGCTTGTTCACAGTTTTCTTAACATATTCTTGCGCCTGCTTTTACTTCATCTTCATCATGGCATGCTATTGTCGTGACGCTCGACGATATCGCCTTGACTGGGTTGCCGATGCGACACTGGCGGGGTGCCATGACACTATATCGTTTGAGCAGGTGCGGTAATCAAACAGCACTTTCTTGCTGACGTTCAACAGGTGCCTATTCCCCGGTGAGTAATTCTCCAATGAAAAAAATCTATACAAACGACTTTTTTTCAAATCTTCAAAATACCCAGACGCTGCTGGAAAGTGCGGGTATCGCCTATACGCTGAACATCGATGCAAGTCGGGGTGAATATCCATATTTCACCTTTTCGGAGTTGTGTCTGTTAAAGGATGAGGATTATGACCGGGCGCTGAGACTGCTCAGGGAAGGCGCTGTCCACCAGGGGTAAATCGTCCGCCGCCTCCTATCCGGCCGGGACCGAAACAGGTCCAGCTGGCTGTCATGATTCCTGTCATCCAAGACCTCGCGCAGACTATTATTCCCGGGCTTGTTATGGAAGAATCAATGGGCTTGTTTATCGACGCAGGAGTTGATTGATGACATTCGGGGAAATCAGAGCACGGCTCAGTGCATTGGGACGCGAGATCAATCCCGAGACCATTGCCGGGACCCGATCGGTGATAGCACCCTTGCTGACAATGGCACCCGGCACCGATGTCCAGCTGACACGGGATATACACTACGGACGTCATGAGCGGCAGCGCTTTGATCTTTTCACTGCAAGGGGGAAAAACGGCAGGGATGGGCAGAGACCGGTCCTTGTTTTCGTCCATGGCGGTGGTTTTGTCGCCGGAGACAAGCATATGCCCGGGACACCGTTCTATGACAACATCGGGGTCTGGGCCGTCAGGAATGGCTTTAACGGCATCAATATGACCTATCGTCTGGCACCGGATCATCAATGGCCATCGGGGGTCGAAGACATCCGTGCCCTGTTGGACTTTGTCGGAGAACAGGCGCCGACCCTCGGCATCGACGCACACAATATTTTTTTAATGGGGCAGTCTGCAGGTGCCGTGCATGTGGCGTCCTACATCGCCCACCCGGAGCTGTATGCTGCCCTGCCTCACGGTCTCCGCGGTGCCATTCTGGTGTCCGGGCTGTATGACTTCTGCACGATGGCGGTTTCACCACTGGAACGTGCCTATCTGGGCAATGATGAAAGTTGTTATCAGGAGCGGTCGTCGTTGAAGGGCCTGTTGAAATGCGATGTGCCGTTAATGATTACGGTATCAGAATACGATCCCTGTTTTTTCGAGGCACAGGCGCTGGAGCTATTGACAGCAGTGCAGAAAAAACGCTTATCCCTGCCGCGCTTCGTACAATTGCACGGGCAGAATCATATGTCGTCAGTCCTTTTTATTGGACTCGATGGTGATCAGTTAGGGCTGGCATTGAAGGACTTCATTGATGAAACCATCGATGCCGGAACATGATATCCCTGTCAATGCCGCAATAACGATACCGATGCTCCCGGCCGGCGCCGTAGGGCACAGGGATGTCCAGACACGGATTTGTTGCCAATGCTGATAGTGTCACGAAGTCTACAGCTCCCTGATAACGAGATTGAGATGATCGCTGTCCGTGCCCAGGGGGCCGGTGGCCAGAATATCAATAAAGTATCCAGTGCCATTCATCTTCGCTTCAATATTCACAAATCCTCGTTGCCGGATGAACTCAAACTGCGTTTGTTGGCCTTGCGGGACCAGCGTGTCAGCGGAGAAGGCGTTATCGTCATCAAGGCTCAGCAACACCGGACCCAGGAAGCCAACCGCCAGGATGCACGCGACAGACTGCGGCACTTGATCGCGTCGGTCCTGCATGTCCCGGCGAAAAGAATTCCGACCAGGGTACGCCGTGCCGCAGTGGAAAAAAGGCTGCGGAACAAGGCCCGCACCGCTCAGAAGAAAAGCCTGCGCAGACATATCCATGAGGATTGAGGAATCCTACCGGGCTGGGCGACGCTGACACCGGCAGACCAAGGCTTCGCCCTGTGTCGTCGTTCGCGTATAATTTCAGGCTTTAACAAATCCTCACCCGAGCCATTATGTCAGTAGTCAGAACCCGCATTGCGCCTTCTCCGACCGGCGACCCCCATGTCGGAACCGCCTATATCGCCTTGTTCAACCTGTGTTTTGCCCGGCAGCATGGCGGCAGTTTCATTCTTCGCATCGAAGATACCGATCAGGTTCGCAGTACCCGGAAATCGGAGGAAGACATTCTGGCGGCCTTGAAATGGCTGCACCTGGACTGGGATGAAGGGCCGGATCGGGGCGGGCCTTATGGTCCCTATCGGCAGAGTGAGCGCTCGGCCATTTACCGGGAGCATGTGGATATGTTGCTGGCCAGGGGCCATGCCTTTCCCTGTTTTTGCAGTGCCGAGCGGCTCGATGCGCTGCGTTTGCAGCAACAGACGGCACAGCAGCCCCACGGCTATGATGGTCATTGTCTGCATCTGAGTGCACAGGAAGTACAGCAAAAGCTGAAGGCGAATGAGGCACATGTGGTCCGCATGAAGATTCCGGCAAGTGGTGCCTGCGTGGTCAGGGACATGCTGCGGGATGATGTTGAAATCGATTGGCAGCAGGTGGACATGCAGGTGCTGTTGAAATCTGATGGGCTGCCCACCTACCACCTGGCCAACGTGGTTGATGACCATCTGATGCAGATCACGCATGTGATTCGCGGCGAAGAGTGGATCAATTCGGCACCAAAGCATCTTTTGCTGTACCAGTATTTTGGTTGGGAAGCACCGCTCTTCTGTCACATGCCGCTGTTGCGCAATGCCGATAAAAGCAAACTCAGCAAGCGTAAAAACCCTACCAGTATCGGTTACTACCAGCGTATGGGCTACCTGCCCGAAGCCGTGATCAACTATCTGGGCATGATGGGCTGGTCGATGCCGGACGGGGAAGAGAAATTCAATGTTGCCCGGATGATCGAGCATTTTGATATCACGCGGGTGTCATTGGGTGGCCCGGTATTCGATACGAAGAAACTGGACTGGCTCAATGGTCGCTATATCCGCGAAGAGCTGTCCGAACAGGAGTTTCTGCAGCGCTTTGCCGACTGGGCCTTTCATCCCGAGATGCTGAAGCAGATTGCTCCGTTGATCAAACAGCGCGTGGAGCGTTTTAGCGATATCGCGCCTCTGGCCGGGTTTTTCTTTTCCGGGCTGCCGGAGATTGCCGTGGAGAACTTCAGTCATGACAGGCTCAGTCCGCAGGAAAGTAAAAAAATCCTGCAGTTTGTAGCCTGGCGGCTGGAACAGCTGGAAGCCTGGCATCGTGACCGGGTGGAGCAGGCGTTGATGGATCTGGCGGAAAAAACCGGGCATAAAATCCGGGATTTCCTGTTCCCGGTTTTCATTGCCATCGCCGGAAGCCCGGTATCCACCTCGGTGATCGATTCGATAGCAGTGGTCGGTCTGGATATCGCGCGCGCCAGACTTCGTCATGCCATTGAAATCCTGGGTGGGGTCTCGAAAAAAGAAGCGAAAAATCTGGAAAAAGAGTTTGCTGCTTTGCATAAATGAAGAGGGTTTTCCGGTGACCCTGAACATAAAAAGGAAAGCAGGGACCACGCCTCGTTTTATTGCTTGACAGCCATTGGGGGGCTGCTTAGAATGCGCGTCTTTGCTGATTCTCAGTCAGTAAATGACTTGTCGTAATGCATGCACACAATGCATGTGTGTGAGATAAGTGGGGCCATAGCTCAGCTGGGAGAGCGCAACGCTGGCAGCGTTGAGGTCAGGAGTTCGATCCTCCTTGGCTCCACCACTCATTGCGATATTCCAAAAAGTCAGCAAGGTCCGAACAGGTCCCCTTCGTCTAGAGGCCTAGGACACCGGGTTTTCATCCCGGCAACAGGGGTTCGAAACCCCTAGGGGACGCCAAATAAAAAAGCCCAGCAGCGCTGGGCTTTTTTATTTGCGCCCCGCGTGGGTTGAGAAGCCCTCGGGTTCGACAAGGAGCGCAGCGACGCAGGACGGC